>CAYJBF010000072.1:0-5179 GCA_964368415.1 uncultured Acholeplasmataceae bacterium
AGACAATGATACAGGTTGCATGATTATGTCATTAAAGTGAAAAACTGACCAACTAGACAAATTGAATATGGTACGAATATTTTGAGGGGTACGAATTTGTATCAAAATAGTTGCCCTAACACATTTTAAATTTAACTGACTTCCAAAACATAGAGATAAGATATACAACATAACTTATCAATAATAAGGAAGCCTTTTTTATTATCAACGACTGAGATAAACATACCTCAATGTTTATACAAACGAATAAAAAACAATCGACTGACTTTTCAAACGAATAAAAAACTATCGTTGATATTAATGATCTGAAATGCTTTCATATAAATGAAAGGACGGATGAATATGAATTTTAGTGAGACTAGACAAAAAGAATTGAAAAGAGAATATACCGATAGTATCTTAAAGACTGTTTCAGCTTTTGCTAATTACGATGGTGGCCAAATAGTTATAGGCGTCGATGAAGCAAACGAAAAGATTGTTAATGTCATAGACTATGTAAATCTCAAACTAAAAATTGAAAACAAGATAAACGATTCAATTACACCAAGACCTCGTTACGATATAAAAGTTTTAAGTATTGAGGAAAAGAATTTATTGGAAATTATAGTTTATCCAGGAATAAATAAACCGTATATGTATAAAGGGGTTGCCTATCAAAGAAATGATACATCTACGATTCCAGTTGATCAATCATCCTTGGTAGAATTATCCTTAAAAGGCAAAAACATTTCATATGATCAATTAGAGATTGATGAAGACGATTTACAGTTCACTGTTTTAGAAAAGAAACTAAATCAGGTTAGACCAGTCTCCAACTTTAATAAAGATATTCTAATAACTTTGGGACTCTTCACAAATAATCACTATAACATTGCAGCACAATTGATTGCTGATGAAAATAAAAATATCACTTTTGGGATAGATATGGTACGTTTTGGTTATTCGATTTCTGAATTCATTGACAGAAGAACCATTACAGGAAAATCCATATTATCGCAATATGATGATGCTATCGAAATGTTTATAAAACATTATCCTGAAATTGAAAAAGTTGAAGGTATTCAAAGGATAAAAAAACAGCCAATACCTTATGAAGCCTATAGGGAAGCAATAGCCAATGCGATAGCGCATAGGAATTATTTCATCTCATCTAACATTAAAATAGAAATGTACAATAATAGAATTGAAATTATATCACCCGGTGGACTTCCTGATGGCGTCACAAAAGAGAATTATTTAAAGGATAATCTATCATTTCCAAGAAATACAATTATATCTCAGGTATTGTACACCTTAGGCATCATTGAAAAGTTTGGAACTGGTATAAGAAGGATGAATGCTGCTTATTTCATCTATGATAAAAAACCTGCTTTTGTTATAAAAGACGAATTCATAAAAGTTATACCACCTAATGTTTTATTTAATGATGTTGACATGAATGAAGAGAAAAGGATACTGAACTTATTGGATATTAAAGTAGAAATAACGAGACAAGATGTCGAAAGTTTGCTCAAGGTTAATAAAGCAAAAGCTATAGAGTTCCTAAACATATTAATAACAGATGGTTTAGTCAAATCCGTTGGAACCGGTAAAAATGTAGTCTACATAAAAAATTAGATACGATTATAAGGGGGGCTAATTTGGATTAAAATAAGTAGCCCAACACATTTACATAGATTGTTACCTTAGGGTAACTTTTTATTTTAAAAACCTAACTAAACAATTAGTTTGTTAATAAATTAATAAATAAAATTAAGTTTTTATTCCTGTATATACGGTCATAAAGCCATAAATAAAATACCTCATATAAATTTTAAATTTAGACTTGCAAAAAGACTTTGTGTATAGTAAAATATACAAGGCTTACAAATTGGCCGATTGGAGAAACGGTTAACTCACATGCCTTTCACGCATGCATTCACGGGTTCGAATCCCGTATCGGTCACCATCTCTCTCTTTAGTTGTCGAACGACAACTTTTTTTTATTCTTTTTTAAGCAAAAACCCACCGTCATGGTGGGTTTCTTATTAAGCAACATTACGTTTTATGTTTCTTGCGTATTCAATCGAATCATAAATCACTTTAATGAATAGTGCATCAAACTCAGCAATTCTATGATAATCATCTTTGGCAATAAATTCGGTATAAAAGCCTAATTTATCAGCCGCTACTTTAAACTTGGATAAGGCAACCTTATTAGAAGGTGGGTAGGTTTCATCAGGATCAACAAGGATGGCTAAATCATATTTATAGTCTTTAAACTTAGTGATGTTAAATCGTTTTTGACTGAAGTAATGTACCGCAGCCTCTTTAATGAAATCATCGGTTTCGACATTTGTGATAGGAACAACTTTAATATTTTCTATTTTCCAATATAAACCTTTTGTAAAAGTAAAAATATGATTGGATAAATTATCCATTAAACAATTAGGTGAAATGACCCTTTAATAGTTTGTTTTTTTTCATATTTTAGTAAAACACAATATTATATGTTTACCAAGCAATTTTAGTTTATATTGTGGTAAAATGAAGTTGTGGTGATCTCATGAAAATAGCTTTTATTTATAACCCCGAGAGTGGCTCAGGGAAAATTTCAACACTTTTGGACTGGATTAATGAACAATTTAAATTACACGGTCATGAACTTACATTTATAGAAACTCAAAAACCTAAAGATGCTGAAATTTTCGCAAGCAAGCATAGCGAATTTGAGATGTTATTGGTGGCTGGGGGTGACGGGACTTTAAACGAAGTTGTCACCGGTATCGTACCACTAGAAAAACGACCTATTATTGGTTATATTCCTACAGGAACAGTTAATGATGTGGGGCATTTACTGGGTATTCCTACCAATATAAAAAAAGCTGTTAAAATGATGTTAGACAAACCAAAGGTAAGAGAGATAGATGTGACGAAGATAAACAGTCACTACTTTGTTTATGCTGCCGCAACAGGAAAATTTGCGAAAGCGAGCTATGATGTCCTAAGGAAAGATAAGAAAAGACTAGGATTTTTAGCGTATTATAAAAGAGGTACAAGAGAAATATTTAAAGATTATAAAATACCTGTAAAAGCTACTTTTGATAATGGAGAATTTAACGGGGAGTGTGCTTTAATACTATTTTTAAATGGGCCTAGAGTAGGCGGATTTAGATTAACCAATATGAAATCTAAATTAGATGACGGTTTAATTGAAGCGCGATTTTTTAAACGAGAACCAGGAGTTATATTTAGATTGTTAGGATTCTTTTTTTCCGGTGGACTTTATTCCACTAGAAAAAATAAAACCTTTCATAGTTCAAAATATGTCTTAGAAGTACCCAGTGATGTTGAATGGAACACAGATGGAGAACTGGCTTGTAACGGCTCTGTTACATTAGAAGTAATCCCTAAAGCCATTAAAATAATTACACATCCTACCAAACATAAAAGTTATTATCATAAGGGTTAAGATTTACGCAATCCAAATTGAAATAAGGACCAAAATATGATACTATTTAGACGTTGCCGAAATAGCTCAATCCGGTAGAGCATCTGAATCGTAATCAGAGGGTTGCGGGTTCAAGTCCTGTTTTCGGCACCACTTAATAATAACGGAGGGGATAATAATGCCAAATAAATTTAATTTAAGATTAGATCCAAAATTTACACCAATCATTAAGGTGTACCAAGATTATCTAAAAAGAGCTGATTTTAATAAAGTCATGTCTATCGGGCTAGAGTCACATAACCAAATGAGTTATCATGAACTACCTTTACTTAGTGAATATACCGGGGAAGATTTAAGATTCATTGAAAGATACATTAAGACTTTATTATGGGTTAAAGGTGGACACACCATATTTTTAGATGCACCAAGTGTCGTTGGTGATTATATTAAACATGCATTTACTACAGAAGGAGAACGCGCGTTTGACGTAGATTTCATGGAAACTGTTTATAAAAGAACTTTCCAAGTAATCCTAACTCAAAAACATACTTTTCCTAAAGAAAAATCTCAAACTGAAGCCATTGGTAGAAATTTAAATGGTTGTAGAATTGGGTTTGATGCAGGTGGATCAGATAGAAAAGTCTCTGCTGTAAAAGACGGAGAAGTGGTTTACAGTGAGGAAGTTATTTGGTTTCCAAAACTTCAATCTAACCCAAGTTATCATTTAGAAGAGATTAAACAAGCGTTTAAAACAGCTGCTTCACATTTACCTAGAGTGGATGCTATTGGGATTAGTTCAGCTGGTGTTTATATTGATAATCAAACAAGAGTTGCCTCATTATTCCTTAAAGTTCCAAAGAAAGACTATCACAGAGTAGAAAACATTTACCAAGAAGCTGTAGAGTCTATTGGAAATGTACCATTTGTGGTCGCCAATGACGGGGATGTAACAGCATTAGCTGGTGCCATGGGATTAAATAAAAATGGAATCTTAGGTATCGCAATGGGAACAAGTGAAGCGGTTGGTTATGTTGATCAAGATGGGCACATTACAGGCTGGTTAAATGAATTGGCGTTTGCACCGATTGACTTTAATAAAGAATCTATGATTGATGAATGGTCTAAAGATTATGGCTGTGGTGTTAAATATCTATCCCAAGATTCAGTGATTAAATTGGCTAAAGCGGCTAATTTACCAATTGATGAGAACTTATCTTTAGCTGAACAACTTAAACAAGCTCAAGGCTGGGTAAATGAAGGCAATGAAGATGCTTTAGAAATATTTAGAACCATTGGGGTTTATTTGGGTTATGCAATTCTTTATTACCACTTATTCTATGATATTAACTCAGTTCTAATATTAGGAAGAGTTACCTCGGGTATTGGGGGCGATTTAATATTAGAATATGCTAGAAAAGTAGTTAAAGAAGAAAACCCTACATTTGCAGAGTCATTAGAAATTGAATTACCGAATGAACAAACAAGAAGAGTTGGCCAATCTATTGCGGCTGCAAGTCTTCCATTAGTTAAATAATTAATAGGATTGTGAGACATCTCACAATCCTTATTTTTTTATAAAATAAAAGCAGGCAAGTGCCTGCTTAAGTTATTGTTGTTTCTTGGTATTGCCAATTACAAGATAAACGATTGCCAAAGGCCAAAACACAATTAATAAAATAATGAATAAGAGCCAACTAAAATTGTTTTTACTGGTTGTACTGTTTGAAGTAGGTGGAGTAAAGTTAAAGC
>CAYJBF010000073.1:0-5124 GCA_964368415.1 uncultured Acholeplasmataceae bacterium
AAGAAAGCTTCTAATGACTTAATCGTCAGAAGAAGAACGAAGTAGGAGGACACATATGGCACGTTCAATTAAAAAAGGACCTTTTTGCGATGAACACTTATTAAATAAAGTTCGCGTACAAAAGAAATTAAAAGAAAATAAAGTAATTCAAACATGGTCAAGACGTTCAACAATATTCCCAGACTTTGTCGGGCATACTATTGCTGTTTATAACGGCCGTGAACATGTACCTGTCTATGTGACTGAAGATATGGTAGGCCACAAGTTCGGTGAATTTGCACCAACAAGAACATTCCGTGGACACGCTGGCGATAAGAAACTCGTCAAGAGAGGGTAGGTGAATTTTAATGGAAGCTAAAGCAATCGCTAGGACCGTTAGAGTCGCACCTAGAAAAGCAAGACTAGTTGTAGACTTAATTAAGGGATTAGATATTACAGAAGCACAAGCTGTATTACTATATACACCTAAAGCTGCA
Organism: uncultured Acholeplasmataceae bacterium; assembly: GCA_964368415.1. GTDB lineage: Bacteria > Bacillota_I > Bacilli_A > Acholeplasmatales > UBA5453 > UBA5409. The sequence goes on from CAYJBF010000073.1 coordinate 477, forward strand.
TCACCAGTCATCTTAAAAGTATTAAACAGTGCAGTCGCAAATGCTGATCACAATTATAAAATGGATGTTTCAAAACTTTATGTTAAAGAAGCATTTGTTAATGAAGGTGTAAGAATGAAGAGATTATTGCCAAGAGCTAAAGGTCAAGGCGACATCATTCAAAAAAGAACAAGCCACATCACAGTTGTTGTGGCAGAAAGAGAGTAAAGGAGGGGAACCATGGGTCAAAAAGTAAGTCCAAAGGGTTTAAGAATTGGAATTAATAAAGGTTGGGATTCAACTTGGTACGCAGATAAGACATTAGTCCCTGCATTAATTAAGGAAGACCACCAAATTAGAACATTTTTAAACAAAACTTATAAAGGAGCAGGGGTTTCTCAAGTTGAAATCGAACGCTTAAAAGGAAAAACAAAAGATCGTGTGAAAATCACACTTTACACTGCAAATCCTGGTATGGTTATCGGAAGAGATGCAGTTATTAAGAATAAAACAGTATCAACATTAGAATATATGACTAAAAAAGAAATTATATTTAATGTTGTTGAAGTAAGACGTGCGGAACTTGATGCTAAATTAGTGGCTGAATCAATCGCTAAACAATTAGAATCAAGAGCAAGCTTTAGAAGAGTTCAAAAGATCGCTATTTCAAGAGCACTTAGATCTGGTGCTAAAGGTGTTAGAACCTTAGTTTCAGGTAGATTAGGTGGCGCGGAAATTGCGAGAAATGAAGGGTATTCTGAAGGTAGAGTTTCTCTACATACTTTAAGAGCGGACATTGATTATGCAACCGCTGAAGCCTTAACTACTTATGGTATCTTAGGTATTAAAGTATGGATCTATAAAGGGGAAATCTTACCAGGTCAAAAACCTCAAGCAGTAGAACCTCAAAAGAGACGTCCGTCTAGAAAACCTAGGGGAGGTAATAGAAATGTTAATGCCAAAGAGAACTAAATATAGAAAACCTCACCGAATTAGTTACGAAGGTAAAGCAAAAGGTAACTTAACAGTTCAAAATGGTGAATATGGTTTAGTGGCACTTGAAGGCGCTTGGATTACAAACGCTCAAATCGAAGCTGCGCGTATCGCTATGACAAGACATATGAAACGTGTTGGGAAAGTTTGGATCAATATTTTCCCACATTTAGCAAAAACAAAGAAACCGCTTGAAGTACGTATGGGTTCCGGTAAAGGGGCTCCAGACTCTTGGGTGGCAGTGGTTAAAACTGGTAAAGTAATGTTTGAAATTGGTGGCGTATCTGAAGGTATAGCTAAAGAAGCGCTCCGCCTTGCATCACACAAACTTCCAATTAAAACCAAGATTATTCAAAAGGTTGGTGACCAATAATGAAAGCTAGTGAAGTTAGAAAACTATCCACTCAAGACTTAGAAAAAAGAGTCGAAGAATTAAAAATTGAACTTTTTAACTTAAGATTCCAAGCTGCAGTTGGTCAACTAGAAAACACAGCTAGAATCCCTCAAGTTAGAAAATTAATTGCGCAGATGAAAACAATCATCACAGAACGCGCGAAATAAGGAGGATACTATGGAAAGAAATACAAGAAAGAGTTTCACTGGTACTGTGGTATCTGCGAAATCTGATAAGACGATTACAGTTGTAGTTGACACATATAAAAAAGTTGCAATTTATGGGAAACGCGTTAAAGTTTCTAAGAAATTCCACGTGCATGATGAAGACAATTTAGCGAGCGAAGGCGATTTAGTAATGTTTACTGAATGCCGTCCAATCTCTAAGACTAAGAGTTTTAGATTAACTAAGATTGTTTCTAAAGCCGTAGTCATATAGGAGGCTATTATGATTCAACAAGAAAGTAGATTAAACGTTGCTGATAATAGTGGCGCTAGAGAAGTCCTAGTAATTAAAGTATTAGGTGGAACTGGCAGAAGATATGCGAATATCGGTGATGTTGTTACCGTGACTGTTAAAAAATCAGCACCTGGCGCTGGCGTCAAAAAAGGTGATGTTGTTAAGGCAGTTATCGTAAGAACTAAGACCGGTTTAAGAAGAAAAGATGGTTCCTATATTAAGTTTGATGATAACGCTGTTGTTATCTTAAAAGAAGATCTAAACCCACGCGGAACCCGTATTTTCGGTCCAGTGGCAAGAGAGTTAAGAGAAAATAACTTTATGAAGATTATTTCCCTTGCTCCAGAAGTATTATAGGAGGTCTATCATGCATATTAAAGCAGGAGATACCGTAGTCGTAATTGCGGGAAAAAACAAATTTACTACCGATAAAAAAGGTAATAAAGTAAGAACTACAGGCAGAGTCCTAAAAGCTTACCCTAAAATTAATAAGGTAGTAGTTGAAGGTGTAAACATCGTTAAAAAACATGAACGTGCAACACAACAAAATGAATCTGGTCAGATTTTAAGTGTTGAAGCACCAATCCACGTTTCAAACGTTATGATTTTAGACCCAAAGAAAAATGTTCCAACACGTGTTGGTTATAAAGAAGTTAATGGCAAAAAAGTTCGCTATGCAAAAGTTTCTGGCGAAGTTTTGGACAAGTAGGAGGCCACAATGAGCAGATTAAGAGATAAATATGATCAAACTACAAAGCCAGAACTCATGAAACAATTTGACTATGCTTCAATCATGGAAGTTCCTACGATTGAAAAAATAGTTGTTAATATGGGTGTCGGTGATGCAGTTGCAAATCCAAAAGCATTAGATGATGCATTTGAAGAATTAATGACTATTACTGGTCAAAAACCAGTAATAACAAAAGCCAAAAAATCCATCGCCAACTTCAAGTTAAGAGAAGACATGCCAATTGGTTGTAAAGTAACTCTAAGAGGAGAAAGAATGTATTATTTCTTAGATAAGTTAGTGACTATTGCATTACCACGTGTTCGTGACTTTAGAGGTGTTTCTAAAGAATCATTCGATGGTAGAGGTAACTATACTTTAGGGGTTAAAGAACAATTAATTTTCCCTGAAATCAACTTTGATAAAGTTAAAAAGGTAAGAGGTATGGACATCGTTATCGTAACAACGGCTAAAACAGATGATGAAGGTAGAGCACTACTTAATTCATTAGGCATGCCGTTTAAGAAATAGGAGGACCATATGGCTAAAAAATCACAAATAGTTAGACAACAACGTCAAGCGAAGTTCTCAACTAGAGCTTACACACGTTGCAGTGTATGTGGCAGACCACATGCCGTATATAGAAAATTCGGTTTATGCCGTATTTGTTTAAGAGAAATGGCTTACAAAGGTGAACTACCTGGTGTAAGAAAATCAAGCTGGTAAGGAGGACAATAAAATGGTTATGACTGATCCAATTGCAGATATGCTTACGCGTATCAGAAATGCAAATCAAATGCATCATGAAACAGTGGAAATTCCTGCTTCAAGACTTAAAGCTGACGTGCTTCAAGTATTAAAAGAAGAAGGTTTCATTGCAGATTTTAAAAAAGAAGAATCCGAAAATAAATTCGAAGTTTTAGTTGTTAACTTAAAGTATAATGGCAACGTTAGAGTTATTAAAGGATTAAAAAGGATATCGAAACCAGGTCTACGCGTTTACGCAAGGGTAGACCAATTACCAAAAGTTCTTAACGGCTTAGGTATCGCGATAATTTCTACATCTAAAGGCATTATGACTGATAGAGATGCTAGAACACAACAAATTGGTGGCGAAGTACTCGCCTACGTATGGTAAGGAGGATAATATGAGTCGTATAGGCAATAAAGAGATTATCGTTCCTGCAGGCGTAGAAGTAAAAATCGAGAACAACTTCGTTACTGTTAAAGGTTCACATGGAACGTTATCAAAACAATTTTCTGATTTAGTAACATTCGATCAAACTGAAGGTAAGATTGTTGTTAAACGTTCAGGAAATACAGACCCTGAAAAGAAAATTCACGGAACAACTAGAGCACTATTGGCCAACATGGTCCATGGTGTACACACTAAATTTAAGAGAGAATTAGAAATCAATGGTGTTGGTTACAGAGCACAACTTCAAGGTAAAACACTTGTTGTAAACGCTGGTTACTCACATAACTTTGAATTTGAAATTCCAGAAGGTATTACCGTCACCGTACCAAAAAATACTCAAATTATTATTGAGGGTATTGATAAAGAAGTAGTTGGTGAACTTGCGGCTAATATTCGTGCAGTTAGAAAACCAGAACCTTATAAAGGTAAAGGGATTCGCTATATTGACGAAGTTGTTAGACGTAAGGAAGGTAAGACTGCATCTAAATAGGAGGGTATATAAATGATTAAAAAATTATCAAGTAACGAAATGCGTCAAAAACGTCATTTACGTATTAGAGCTCATTTACATGGCTCAGCCGATAGACCACGTCTAAGTGTATACCGTTCTAATAAGCAATTTTACGTTCAATTAATTGACGACGAAGCAGGCGTAACTTTAGTATTTGCACACTCAAGTGAAGTAGTTTCTGGTGTGAACATGCAAAGTGCTGAAGCAGTTGGTAAATTAATTGCTGAAAGAGCCTTAGAAAAAGGCATTAAAAAAGTGGTATTTGACCGTTCTGGTTATCTTTATCACGGTAGAGTTAAAACCTTGGCAGAAGCTGCAAGAGCAGCTGGCCTAGAATTTTAGGAGGGTATCATGGCGAAACAACAAAGAAGAGAAAAAGAAATCGAT
>CAYJBF010000074.1:0-5065 GCA_964368415.1 uncultured Acholeplasmataceae bacterium
ATTAAACCAAGTTTTAGGTATCTTACTACCTATTCTAAATAATGCTAATAAGATTAATACCCCAACGCCAGCACTAATACCCCTTAATCCATTTTGTAACATTTGGTTTTCACTAAATGCTTGTAAGAATAAACTAATTAAAATTATGGTAATAAAAGAAGGTAACACAACCCCTAAAGTGGCAAAAAAAGAGCCCCAAAATCCGGCTTTTTTATACCCTATAAACGTGGCTGAATTGATTGCAAACGGCCCTGGTGTAGATTCACTAATTGCTAGCAATTCAAGCATTTCTTCATCCGTTAGCCAACCTTTTTTATCCACAATATCTTTATGCATAACCCCAATCATGACATAGCCACCACCAAAGGTTAACGCACCAATTTTAAAAAATGTTAAAAATATAGTCATTAATAATTTCATAATACCCCTCTTTAAAGCTTATTATATCATAATAAACCTCTATTCTAAATCACTAAATAACCTTGACACTCAATATTAGATTTATGTTATTTTCTAATTCTTCTTTATTTAGGTATTTCGGTTATTTTTTCAAGTACTTCTAGTACTTTATTTGTTAGCTCACCATCTTCTACATCTAGTATATAATGCGATTTAGCCCCATCATACGGATAGCCTTTATTAGCCAGTTTCATTAGATCTTTTAATTCTTCTTTTTCTTTAACGTATACTATATCATCACATACCATAAGTAATGGCTTATCATTAACGTAAATCATATACTCACCAAACATTTTCTTATATCTAATTTCACCTTCATAAGAAATCGTTTCTAATAATAAGTCCATATACTCTTTACTGGTTCCCATTTTTAGGTCTCCTTATTTTTCGAAATGTTTGATCATTATTAAGTTTTAATGTTTTAGCAGCAATCGTTGTAATTGAAAACCTTTTAACCTCTTTTAAATGGTTTACTAAAAAATCAATTTGAGGTTTGATACCTTGTACTTCTACAACTACTCTTTTTTTATCATTATAAACAACCCCTGTAACACCGAGTCTTTTGGCTAATAAAAAAACTTCATTTCTAAACGCAACACGTTTTACTTTACCATAAAACTTTAGCCGTTGTCTAACCGTTGTTCCTGGTTTAAATTTTGGTATTACAATTTTATTAATTCTTCTTTTCATGATAATTAAATTGATTCTACTAATCATTTTCTCACTCCTAGGCTAATACTATTATATCCAAAAGCTAAAAAACGAGTACATTTTCGTACTCGTTATCTATTTATGTTAAATTAAATGACAAAATTACCCTTTACAAAAACTTTAACTTCTTTACCGTCTTGAGTTAGACCTGTAATTTCCATATCACTTGAGCCAAACATAAAGTCTACGTGAGTCATTGAGTTATTATAACCTTTTGGTTCTAAATCTTTCACATCAGCACCAATACCATCTTTAATGTTCATTGGATAAGCTCTACCTAAAGCTAAGTGGCAACTTGCGTTTTCATCAAATAGAGTATTGTAGAATAAAATGTTTGTGTTACTAATAGGGGAATCGTGACTAATTAACGCAACTTCTCCAATATAACCAGCATTTTCATCAAAGTTTATAATTGATTCTAACGCTTCAACTTCTTTTTCTGCTTCATAGCTTACGACTTTACCTTTATCAAACACTAGACAAAAGTTTTCAATTAATTTACCGTTATAGTTAAGTGGTTTTGTTGCAACCACTTTACCTTGTGTCATGAATTTATGAGGCATTGTGAAAGCTTCTTCAGTGGGGATATTAGGGTTAAAGTAAACACCATTTGCTCCAACTTCACCACCAGCAGCCCAAATATGGTTTTCAACTAATCCAACGATTAAGTCGGTGCCTAAACTATTTTTGAAGTGTAATTGTTTAAAGTTATAGTCATTTAAAAGCGTTGAATGTGCTTTTAATGTTTTATTATGTTGTTTCCAATCTTCAATTGGGTCATTGTCTAAAGTTACTCTTGAAGCAGCAAAAATGGCATCCCATAAAGCTTCAACACCTTCATCTTCTGGTAGGTCTGGAAATACTTTTGCAGCCCAAACTTTATTCGCTGCAGCAACAATAGTCCATTGACCTTTGTTACCCATTGTATATTCTCTCACAAACCCTAATTTTTGTTGTGAGGCAATGCCTGCCATTTGAACTTTCTTGCTATCAATATCCTTATTTAAGCCAGGCATTGGTGAGGTAATTGAAATAAAGCATGCGTTTTGATCAACGTAGTATTGGTTCTTATTCACAATGTAATCTGGTACTTCTTTTAATGTTTCATCATCTTGGTGTTCAAAAGCATATTTACTAACATACTCATCACTCCAGTCAATAATTACTTTTCGAGCGCCAACTTCATAAGCAGCTCTTACAATTTCACGGGCTAATTCTCTTGATTCAGTATTAGCTCTTAATACAACAGTTTGTCCTGATTGGACGTTCGCGCCAACTTTTACAGCTAATTTGGCTAACTTTTTTAATAATAATGGATTTGGCATAATCATATCCTCCTTAATTTAATACATATTATAACATAAAAGGCCCTAAAAGAGCCTTTATTTTTGTTCAACAAAATTATCTTCAATAACAACTTTGACTAATGATCCCATAGCCGCTAATGCACCAAGCGCACTAATAACGTATCCCATCCATAAGCCAATGCCTATTTTATAACCAAAATCTTTTGCATAAACATAGACTGCATTTGAAATATCGGTTCTAATCCAAGCGGTATTACTATACATACTTAAGAAAAATACAAATGATACTAAGAAGCTTGCCAATAAGATAAAGTACGCAATATACTTAATAATTGGTTTGTTGTCAAAATAACAAACATACCAATAAAGTCCAATTGGAAGAACTGGTCCAAGATACGCAATCAAATAGATCCAATTTGAATCAAACTTAGCCTCAATCGCACTTGCCCCTAATGTAAATAAATACTTATTTCCAAAAATAACATCGGTTGCTAAGATAGGATTTGAGATATTTTCATGGGTGAAGATTGGTAAAAACATTGCTAGCAACAACAATAGCATAAAAGCCATTAAAGTGATGCCTATAATTTTTTCAATTTTTATCATTATTTATCCATCATGTGTCATTACATCAAATTGAAATAAATAAAACCATGACTTTTTATCTTTATGTTGCTATTAAGTTATAAACTATTGAATAATCTTTAAAGATTCTCTAATATTTCCGTTATGTTTAGTTAAAATCTTTTCAATTTGGTCTTTATCATCAATTTGTGCCATAATTGCAAAAATTGCATATTTGACTGAATTAAATTTCTTTAAGTAACTAACAGCCGTTTGTTCATCTGTTTTGGTAATTTCAGTGACAATCTTAACCGCACGACTCACTAACTTATCATTTGACATTTGAACATCAACCATTAAGTTTTCATAAACTTTTCCGAGTTTAACCATTGAAACCGTTGAAATCATGTTTAAAATTAGTTTTTGAGCTGTTCCTGATTTCATTCTTGTTGATCCAGTGACTGGTTCAGCCCCTGTAATGGCTTCTATTTTATATTTTGCAGTCTTAGAAATTAACGAATTACTTGATGTAGTAATACATGCTGTGTCACAGCCAATACTATTTGCATATTCTACTGCAGCAACCGCATATGGGGTTCTACCTGATGCAGTAATCCCAATCACAAAATCTTCTTTTGAAAGATTGTATGCCTTTAAATCTTTTACTGCTTCAGTCTTAGAATCTTCAACGCGTTCAATAGGATACTTTAATGCTTTATCACCACCAGCAATAACACCTATTACCATATCTTCTGGTACACCAAAAGTAGGTGGACATTCAGACGCATCTAATACACCTAGTCTACCAGATGTACCTGCACCAATATAAATTAATCTTCCACCTTTTTTAAAAGCTGAAGTAATCGCGTCTACAACTAAGGCAATTTGAGGAATTGCTTTTTCAACAGCGTAAGGAACGCCTTTGTCTTCTTCGTTAAAAGCAACTAATACTTCTTGGGTCGACAACAAATCAATGTTTTTCGTCTTTTCGTTTCTTTCTTCTGTACTGATTTTACTAATATCTACCATGGTTATACTCCTTATATAGTTTATTTTTAGCCAATCTATATGCCCCGTATACAGGTTCATAATCTGTTTTATCTAATCGTGCATTTGGTAAATGTTTCTTTAATTCCTCTATGATGGTTTCATTGACATAGAGTGCTTTTAAGGCAAAGCTTCCCCTTAAAGCTATCACAACGTTTTCTTTATGAATAAACCTATGATAGGCCGTTATGATTTGGTCTGATAACATTTTTGCTTCATTTATTAATAAACTTTTTGCATAGTCATCATACAGTGCTACTTTTTGAACTTCACTAGAGAATAGTGCTAATTCACTTTTAGGTCTATTGTATACATAATCGATAATCCCTTTAGGGTCTTTTAGATTCATTTGATTTAATAAGTGGGTTGATAAGGCACTTAAACCTTGACCTTGTTCATATTCTTTAATCATGTTTTTAACGGCTACTAAAACTAAATGATACGCCGAACCTTCATCTCCAAGAATATGCCCCCAGCCACCAATTCGCTCAACCACTGAATCTTTTTCTATCATAATGATAGACCCAGTTCCCCCAATTGCAAGAATTGGAATTTCATTGTCTTTCTTATCTACTGAATACAAAGCTATTAGCGCATCTGTATCTAAGTGTGCTACTGCATTAAATTTTTCTTCAATTTGATGAATAAACACTTCTTTGTTGGATAATCTTGATGCACCAGCAACGCCCATTTGGATGAATACTTTTTTTGAATCATTAATCTCTTGTAACAAAGTTTCAATTAACTCAATTAATGTGTCTTTTGCGTGCTGTTCATCAACACTGAAATTTGAAAATCCTAATTGAACTCTTTTAAGCTCATTTCCGCTTAAATCGTATAAAACCCCTAATGTTTTTGTTCCACCACCATCAATCCCTATCACATAATCAAACATGAATTGGGCTCTTACCTTTTGGTGTTAAATTACCTAGTAAGTAGGCTTTTAGGGTATTAATGGAGTTTAAGGTGTATTCGTA
>CAYJBF010000075.1:0-4968 GCA_964368415.1 uncultured Acholeplasmataceae bacterium
TAAAGAAAAAAACCAGTGATGCGCCTAAAGCGGTAATCCCCCATGTTAATAAACCGGCAAATATGGCAATTAACCAAATCGGTTGGCCTAATAACCAATCAACCATAATGAATCTCCTCTCTATAAGAACATGACACAATAGATTGGGTATCTATGAACTTCTTTGATAACTTCTAAGTTACCTGTAGTAAGTTCAATTCCCTGTTTTAAATCATGATTTTCTATGAGTGAGGTCATTGCTTTAGCTTTCGTGTTATCTGCTTCATTAACAGAAAGCGCAGTAATTTCACCTTTATACTTAAACATGAATTCCATGTGTAATGTTGTATTCTTAGTAAAATAATATAATCTGTAACCCTGTTTATATAATAAATCTGCGATGGTGGCTTCTAATACCGCATTGTTATAAATGTGGATATCCCCATCAATAATACTTTGTTGAGCAATAGGACCTAATTGACCCGTTAATAAGCCCACATCTTTATAATACACTTTAAAGATATCAAACCTGGCATGATTTGCAAATGGTAATTTCAAATCTTCTAATTGGAATGAAATATGAATCATATCACTATCATATAACCAAAGTACCGATGATTCAAACTTTCTTGCGTTACCTTTAAACTCAACCACACCGTATTGAAACTTCTTATTTTCTTTTACAAGTTGAGAGGCAATAGAATTAAATGTAAGCCTAACTTTATTTCGATCTGTCTTCTTTAAGGACCCATCAATATCATTTTCATAATTTTTTATAATTTTTGATTGTTCTTTTAATAAAGCTTTAAAGTTATGTTTATGAATAAATGAATCAACTACCGCCGGCATCCCACCAGTAACCATATACTCTCTAAATAAATTCATAAACTCTAAATGAAGTGAGGCTGGTATAGGTTTTAAATTAATAAAATGATTGTAAACGTCACCAATGGTATTTTCACTCACCCCATTAGCCCATAAAAATTCTTCAAAGTCTAAACTGGTAACTTCCACTAATGTTTCATATGATAAAGGTGTAGGGTCAAACTTACTTGGATTCGCCCCAAACAATGAAGTCGCTAAGATGACATCAAAGCGTTGATCTTTAATAAACGTGAATGCCGCTTCTCTTGCTCTTGGGCATAAATGCACCTCATCTAAAAAGATAAGTGTTTTTCCCGCAACCAATTTATTGGTTTGCATTTTAAGCGTAATCTGTTTTGTTAAAGTGCCCATATCTAAACTACCAGAGAAGATAGATTTATAAAGAGGAAACTTTTCAAAATCAATATGAATAAAATAATCATAATGGGATTTGGCAAAGTTTTCTACGGTAGTGGTCTTACCAACACCCCTTGGACCCTTTAAAAACAAGACATTTCTATCTGGGTTGTTTTTCCATTCAATTAATACATCTGTTAATTTCCTTCGTAACATATTTATCACCTATCTTAATTATAGCAGTTTTCAAGTATTTGTAAACAATATAATACATATTTTTATAATGAATGACAATTTAGTTTGCATTATTAAACATTTAAAAAGGTACCGCTTAATGCAATACCTTCTTAGTTTACTATATTTTAAATTGTCTTTTAACTTAACTTTACTCAACAAGTACCGTTATACGTGCTGCAAGTTCATCATAAACTTTACCTGTAGGTTCATTGGCTTCATAAAGCGAACCTTTTACTGGTAACCCTAAAGGTATTTCAGTAATCATTTCAACCCCTAGTTTTTGACTAACTAATTTTCCACCGCCTGTACCAAATACATAATCACGTTTATTGTTACAAGTATTGAAATAATAGCTCATATTTTCAACAACACCCACAATTTCATGACCAATTTGTCTTGCCCCTAAACCAGCTTTTAACGCTACACTAGATGCGTTTATATGGGGTGTTGTGACAACAATCATTTTGGTTTGTGGTGCCAACTTTTGAATATCAAGTGCAATATCCCCTGTTCCTGGTGGCAAATCAATTAACACATAATCGATGTCAGCATCCCAGTCTACTCCATAAAAGTAAGAATGCAATAGTTTGCCTAACATTGGCCCTCGCCACATAACCGGTTTATCACCTTCAACAAAAAATCTTGTAGAAATAATTTCTACACCTTTACTTACCGGTGGTTTCATTAAATCAGCGTCTGTCCCAGTTGGCTTTTGATTACTAATTCCATAAATATCCGCAATACTTGCACCATATACGTCAGCATCAATTATCCCAACCTTTTTACCAAGTCTGGTTAATGCGTACGCTAAGTTCGCTGTTACAGTGGATTTACCAACGCCACCTTTACCAGATGCAATCCCGATATAATTAATTTTCTTTTCTCCTTCTGGAACAAAATCGTTAATCACAAATTCCATTTTAATTCCAGGGAAACCGAGTTCAACTTTAACTTTTTTAATTAAATCAATTCTAAAAGCTTGTTCTTTGGCACCATCAATATACTTAAGTGCTATTTCAACATTCACAACCCCGGTAGGTCCAACCACAAGCTTTCTTAATCCTTTAGTCTCACTTAATGGTTTTTCAAAATACGGATCGTGTAATGCTTCTATTTCTTTTCTCAATGTTTCATAATTTGTCATATTTACACCTCAAGGCTTATTATAGCATAACTTGCTTAACAAATATTAAAAAATACCCATCAAAATGGGTATTTCTTAGGATTTAATTATTTATCGTTTTTTGCTCTTGTGAATGCTTTTTTAATTCTTGTTGACATTTTATCTGTGGAGTAAGATAAGATCGCATTTTTATACATTGGCATAATGAGTTTATACATTAAGTAGGATGTTGCACCTAAAACAACTAAAGCTATTAACGCTTCTAGCCAACTAAATGCCCCAGCTAAATACAAGGATGGTGCCATAAATGGTGAGAACACAGGAACATAAGCCATTATCTTAATAATTACATTTACATCACCAAACATAGTTCCAAACATAGCTGCATAGAATCCGGCTAGCATGATCATCATTAACGGGGTTTGGAATTGACCGTATTCTTCATTACTATTAGAAATAGAGGCAACAAATCCCATTACAATCATATACAGTAAACCGCCTAAACCAGTGAACCCAATAAAGAAGAATATGGTTAATGGTAATTGACCCATTATGGTACTCATGGTTGAACTATCAATACCGTAACTTACCGCAATCGTATCGGTTAAACCCATTCCCGCTGACATATCGTACCCGCCAAACACATAAATGGATAAGAATCCTGCAATCGCTCCGTATAATACGATTAACAACAATTGAATGGTTAAGAAGATAAAGTTCGTTAATATCTTCGCAAAGAAATGCTTATTAGGGCTTACATTAGCGATAATATATTCAACAGCTTTGGTTTGCTTTTCTTCAACAATTGAAGCACCAACTGCTTGAACCGCAAATATAATCAACATGAAAATTGGTAATGACACCATTGAGGCAATACCGGCAAGAATTTCTCTGCCCAAAGTATCTTCTGTAGAATGTGTTTCAAACTCAATAGGGGTTAAAAACTCATTGATTAAATCGATTTGTTCTTGAGTTTTCCCCACTTTCCAATAAGCTTGTCTTAATTGTTCTAGTGAGGTTTGAATAACAGCCCTCTTATAAACATCTAAATCTTTATTATATAGATCCGCACTTAAGATATCGCCTTCTTGGTTAATTACTAAAATAGCACTACTTCCGTTAAACTCATAAGTTTCTGGATCAAAACTATTAAGTGCTTCAAAGTATACCCCACTTGACCCCATCTGTTTAGACACAAGATCTTCATAGGCTTCTAATTCAGCTAAGATATTGTCGTTATTAGATTGATTATAAACATAAACTAAATCAGCCCCATTACTACCATCATCAAAAGCACGAATTATATTATTAATATTTAGTAATAATCCTAAAACTATAAAGATAATAATATTTGAAATTAAAAATGATTTGGCTTTTAGTTTTTGTTTAAGTTGATAGGTAAATAAATACTTAAACTTGTTCATAAGATTCACCTACCTTATCAATAAATATTTCTGATAGTCTGGCTTGTTCAACATCAAATCTTGTAACATTATTTAATGTTTTAACATATTCAAAAACACCCGCTGCATAAGATTCTTCAGAGATTTTAACAATCCACTGATTCGCATCAATAATCACGTCATCAACCCCATCAAGTGTTAATAGCATATCTTTATCTAATCCATCAGCAATCACTAAAATATTGTGTTTCTTATAATCTTTTTTAATGTCTACAATCGCCCCTTGAAGTACCGCATGGCCTTGTTGTAAAACAATGAGTTTCTCACAAAATGATTCAACGTGGTCAATTTGGTGGGTTGAGAAAATGATCATTGACCCTTTAGCTTGAAAGTCTCGAATAACTTCAACAAACTTCAATGTATTTAGTGGGTCTAATCCTGAAAATGGTTCATCTAAGATTAATAATTTTGGGTCATTAATGATAGATGTAATAAACTGAATTTTTTGTTGGTTCCCTTTGTATAATGTATTAATTTTTCTATCGTAATAATTTTCAATATTAAAACGTTTTAACCAATAAAGCATTCTTTCTTCAATAACCTCAGGGGTTAAGTTTTTTAATCTTCCATAATGTTGAATTAAATCTTTAACCTTCATTTTGGTTAATAATGATCTTTCCTCAATCATGTAACCTATTTCATCTACAGACTCATAGGTAATCTTTTTACCATCTAAAAAGATTTCTCCTTCAGTGGGATCTAATAATCCCATTATCATTTTAAATGTCGTTGTTTTACCAGCACCGTTTGTCCCTAACAACCCAAATATTTCACCAGGCTGAATAGTAAACGATAGATGATTAACAGCGGTAAAATTACCAAAGTCTCTTCTTACATTTTTGACTTCTAACATAGTTTTCCTTCCTTATTTACTTGTTTATATTCCTCTTTAAAATAATACCATACATCCACCAAAATTACGAATGTATGGTATAAATTTTATAA
>CAYJBF010000076.1:0-4936 GCA_964368415.1 uncultured Acholeplasmataceae bacterium
AATCAAAGCTCAAGAGATATTAAAAGAAGAGCTTATAAAAAGAGATAAAGAGTTACTTGAGTTAAAAGGATTAGTTGAGATTAATAAAAAAGAAATAGAATTAAAAACCCAAGAAGTATTATCCTCTAAACAACAAGAACTAACGAACTTATCTAATCGAATTGAACTGGATAAGAAACAGTATGAACTTGAAAAACAAACGCTTAAACAAAATCATGAGATACTCTTAAAACAAAAAGAAGAAGAGATAGCATTTTATAAAGATTTTAAAGCTAAACAATCAACGAAGATGATTGGGGAGTCTTTAGAACAGCACTGTGAATATGAGTTCAACAACATTAGAGCGGCTGCTTTTCCAAATGCGACATTCATTAAAGATAATGTTGTTGTAGGAGGTTCTAAAGGGGATTATATCTTTAAAGAGTCTGATCAAGCTGGTAATGAAATATTATCCATAATGTTTGAGATGAAAAATGAGGCAGATACAACTGCTACCAAAAAGAAAAATGAAGACTTCTTTAAAGAATTGGATAAAGATAGAAATAATAAAAACTTAGAATATGCTATACTAGTATCTATGTTAGAATCAGACAATGAATTATACAATAATGGTATAGTGGATGTAAGCCATCTATACCCTAAGATGTATGTCATAAGACCACAATTCTTTATTCCGATTATATCTTTATTAAGAAATGCTTCTTTAAACAGCCTTAAGTACAAACAAGAACTTAACTTAATGAGAAGACAAAATGTGGATATCACAAACTTTGAAAATGAACTAGATGCGTTTAAACAAGCATTTGGAAGAAACTATGAACTCGCGAGTAGAAGGTTTAAAGAAGCGATTGATGGTATTGATAAGACCATCAATCAACTTCAAAAAACAAAAGATGCTTTACTATCAAGTGAGAATAACTTAAGGCTTGCGAACGATAAAGCGGAAGACTTAACAGTTAAGAAACTAACCAGAAATAATCCAACCATGAAAGAAAAGTTTGATGCGGTAAAAGAGTAATAAACGATATAAAATATGAAAGAGGACTTGACGTCCTCTTTTTATTTTATTAATCAAAAGATTAAAGTAGTTGTAAAACTATATAAATTGGTGTATCTTTATATTAGTTCTAATATAGGGAGGGGATTTAGGATGAAGGTTGCAGTTTTAACTGATTCAGCAGCAAACTTAAATAAAGCGTTTATTGAATCACATGAAAACTTATTTGTTGTTCCATTAATGATTAGTGTTGATGGAAAAGAATACCGTGATCAAGTAGAAATCTCTGCTAGTGATATATATGACCAATTAGACACACATAAAGTAAAGACATCACTACCAGCACTTAAAGATTTAGAAGACACATTGAATAACATTAAGAAGAAGGGTTATACCCATTTGGTTGTGATTAATATATCATCAGGATTAAGTGGAACCTATAATTCTTTTAGAATGGCTTTAGAAGAATTAAAAGATATAGAGATTATCCACTATGACACAAGAACACTTGCCGGAGGCGAAGGGTTCATTGTGGAATATGCCCTTGAATTAATTGAAAAGAAGACACCTTTCCATGAAATCTTTGATTTACTGGAAACTTTAAGAACCAAAGATTCAATGGCATTTTATACCATTAACACCTTAAAGTATTTAAAAGAAGGTGGAAGAATTAATAAGGTTGAAGCAACCGTTGGGGAAATATTAAATATTAAACCAGTTATTACTGTTAGCGAAAAAGGGGTTTATGTTACTTTATCTAAAGGGATAGGCTTAAAAAGAGCTTTATTAAAAATGAAATCAATTTTAGAAGAAGAATATAAGAATGATTTAATTGATTTGATTATCCACTACGGAAATAACGATGATTTAGCAGTAAGTTTATCAGAAAAACTAAAAACAAGTTTAAATATAAGAAGCTTAAGGATTGAAAGATTAACACCAGTTCTTGGTGTTCATACCGGTCCAGAAATTATTGCTTATGTGGCAAGAAGAATAATATAGAAGACCTAGTAAAACAAACAAATATATATAGATTTAACATAAAAAGCCACCTTGGAAGTATTATTCCAAGGTGGTTTTACTTTAATCAACGAGTAAGTATTCAAGTTAATATAGTCGTTTTTGATATAATTCTTCATTTCATGGTGATAAATACAAGTATAGTGATAGATTTGATAAAATTACTATTAAAAATAAGACTAAGAGAGACAAAATTAGAATATTTTGATAAAAACTCACATAATTTAAACTTTTCCGAACATGATGTTTATAAAAGGTTTTAATTAAGGTAAACCATAAGTATAATTTGAGTAGTGTGATGGGAGAAAAAATGAATAATAAACAATTGTTATATTTAAGAAGTTTTTCAAGACGTGTGGCTCAAGAAGGGATTGTTTTATTAGAAAATAAAAATAATGTGTTGCCTTTAATTAACAAGAAGGTTGCGTTATACGGGAGAATTCAAAACCACTATTATAAGAGTGGTACGGGTTCGGGTGGGTTAGTGAATGTAACCGATGTGCCTTCAATTAAAGAGGCTTTTTTAGAGAACCCTCGAATCAATTTAAATGAAGAAGTTTTAAAGCTTTATCAAGTATGGGAGAAAGACCATCCTTTTAATAGTGGTAATGGGCAGTGGGCAAGTGAACCATGGAGCCAAGAAGAATTGATTATCACTAAAAATGTTATTAAGAAACTTCAAAGATTAGATGAAGTTGCGGTTATTCTGATAGGAAGAACCGCAGGTGAAGATAAAGATAATTCTATTACCGAAGGTAGTTATTTATTAACAAAAACTGAAGAAGAATTAATTAAAAACGTAAAAATTATTTATGATAAAGTGGTGGTTGTTTTAAATACGGGAAATATTCTTGATCTAAACTTTATTAAAACATATGATATTGATGGCTTAATATTAGGATGGCACGGAGGACAAGACGGGGCAAGGGCACTGGTTGATGTCATCACTGGGTATATTTCCCCTAGTGGGAAATTACCCATGACTATACCAAGTGATTTAAGTGTTTATCCAGCATTAAAAGATTTTGGCCATAAAGAAAGATTATATTATCAAGAAGATATTTATGTAGGGTATAGATTCTATGAAACATTTTATCCGGATAAAGTGTTATATGCGTTTGGATACGGGTTAAGTTATACAACGTTTAATATTAACCTCATAAACACAAAAAAAGACAATAATGAAATTATGTTTTGTTTTAATGTAGAAAACAGGGGAATATATTCAGGTAAAGAAGTCATAGAACTCTATGTAGAGCTGCCTCAAGGAAAGCTTGGTAAACCTAAATATACACTGGCTGGTTTTATTAAAACAAATAATATAAAACCTAATGAAAAAGAAGAATTATCTATTACAATTAATTTAGAAAAACTTTCAAGCTATGATGATGCAGGCTACATTTCTAAATCCGCTTATGTATTAGAAAAAGGTCTATATAAGTTCTATTACGGTACAAGTGTTAAAAACAGTCAATTAGGCTTTGAGTTTAAATTAGATGAATTTATTGTTGTTGAACAATTAAAAGAGGCTATGCGGCCTAATAGAGCCTTAAAAAGAATTAAACCTAACCGAATTAATGGGGCATATTCAATTGAGTATGAATATGCACCCATTAGAGAAAAGTCTTATGAGGTAGGCTTAAATATATTAGAGGCTATAGTAGAAATTCACAAAGACTTAGCCATGATAGACGTTTATAAAGATCCGAGCTTAATAGATACATTTGTTCATTCTTTAGAGGATGAAGATTTGTTTGATATCGTCTTTGGAGAAGGCATGTCTAGCTTAAAAGTAACGTCTGGAACGGCGTCCGCTTTTGGCGGTATCACAAACACATTACAGTCTAAAGGTATACCAGCTGTATGCTGCGCAGACGGGCCTTCTGGAATCAGAATGGATAGTGGCGGGATTGCGACAAGTTTACCAAACGGTACCTTAATCGCCTCCACATTTAATCCGAATCTAATTGAAGATTTATATTATTTAGAAGCTCAAGAACTAAAAGCCTATGATATAGATATTTTATTAGGGCCAGGGATGAATATTCAAAGACACCCGTTAAACGGGCGTAACTTTGAATATTTTAGTGAAGATCCCCTCTTAACGGGGATTATGGCCAGTAGTGTTGTTAGAGGCTTACAACGTGGTGGAACGTTTGGGGCGATGAAACATTTTGCCGCAAATAACCAAGAGACATCAAGAACTTTAGTCAACAGTATTGTTTCAGAAAGAGCCTTAAGGGAAATCTATTTGAAAGGTTTTGAGATAGCGGTTAAAGAAAGTGATGCCCAGGTTATTATGACTTCTTATAACCCAATTAATGATATTTGGACGGCAAGTCATTATGAACTTAATACCCAAATCTTAAGAGAAGAATGGGGATTTAAGGGCATTGTAATGACAGACTGGTGGGCTCAGATGAATGATTGGGGACAAAGTCCTTCAAAATCCAATATTAGAGCCATGGTTCAAGCTCAAAATGACTTATATATGGTGGTTCCAAATGTTAAAACTTATGAGCATAATTTAAAATCAGATTATGAGTCTGGTAGAATCAAGAGGACTGAAATCGAAAGGGTTGCCAAAAATATTATTAGGTTTGTTTTAAAAACACCAGCATTTAAAAAACAAAACAATATAGAAATAGATAATACCTTTGAGATTAAGCCTTGGTATACAGTAAACCAACTAAGATATAGTTATCCTTATATAAAATATAACAATCATGTTCTTGATGTGACCATACAAGATGAAAGATTAAAACAGACAGAATCATTTGATTTGGTTGAATCAAATGATTCTGTAGATTATGCTTTACTTTCAAATGGTGAAGTTACACTTTATAACTTTGGGATAAAGACAAAACCATCGAATGATTTAATGGCTAAAATCCTTGAAAATATTAAAGTATCTAAAAC
>CAYJBF010000077.1:0-4921 GCA_964368415.1 uncultured Acholeplasmataceae bacterium
TTAGTAACTACTGCTTTTTCAGCAACTACTGCAATTAATTCTGTTTTGTTCATTGAAGAACCTCCCTCTTGTCTTTATACGGCTATTATAACATTAAAAATTTTTAAGTGCAATAATATTCATTAAAAAAAGTTAATTATTTATCTTAATAAGGCTAATAAACCCATTTGGGCATCAAAATTTAGGCGATAATTTCCTTTTTAAGGCTTGAACTTAATATGCCGTTAATAGCCTCATTTACTGGCATTTTGTTGAAAATAACTTGATATGCATAGCTAATTATAGGCAAGTAAAGCCCTTCTTTAAGCGATAAATGGTATAAAGCTTCAATAGATCTGATACCTTCAATGGTTTGTGGTTCGTCACGGTAAATCTCTTCAATACTAATACCTTGACCAATTTTTTTACCAGCTCTAAAATTTCTTGAATTTTCACTGCTGGCGGTAACGATTAAATCCCCAACGCCAGTTAAACCGAAGGCTGTTTCACTTTTTCCCCCATAATATTCAACAACTCTGCGTATTTCTAAAATTCCTCTAGTGATCAGTGCCGCTCTTGTATTTTCACCCATTCCAAAGCCTGTTGAAATACCACTAACAACCGCAATTGCATTCTTAGCAGCGCCACCTACTTCACATCCGATCACATCATCCGATGTATAAACTCTCATATATGAATCATTTGAGAAGATACTTTGTAATTTTTCTGCATAAGCTTCATCTTCTGAGGCTACTGTAAGTAAAGTTAATAAACGTTTAATCACTTCTTCTGCATGTGATGGACCGGTTAATACCGCATACCCACCATAATTATTAGGGTTTATTTCTTCTTTTACTAAATCACTCATACGTTTGCCTGTTTCAGGTTCTAACCCTTTTGAAACATCAATAAAATAAGTCTTTTGTGATAATAAGGTATTAATATTTTTTAAAGCACCTCGCATAAATTTAGTCGGAATCGCTAATAAAAGTGTATCTGTAAATCGAATTACTTCACCTAAATTTGTTGTTGCTTTTAATGATTCTGGTAAAATTACATCAAAAAATGGGTGTTGATGTGTTTCATTAATTTTACTAACTAAATTAGAATTGGTGTCATA
The DNA here is from genome assembly GCA_964368415.1 of uncultured Acholeplasmataceae bacterium. Lineage (GTDB taxonomy): Bacteria > Bacillota_I > Bacilli_A > Acholeplasmatales > UBA5453 > UBA5409. Next base: position 1,100 of record CAYJBF010000077.1, read on the forward strand.
AATAAGTACATTGTGACCGTTATCAATTAATAGTTGTCCTATAGTAGCGCCCCATGCGCCACCACCAATAATTCCAACTTTCATGTTAAACCTTCTTTCTAATGAGTAATTTAATTGGAGAACCAGTAAATTTAAATAGTTCTCTAAGTTTGTTTTCTAAATATCTTTCATAGGAAAAGTGAACAAAATTTGGGTTATTCACAAATACTAAGAATGTTGGTGGTTTTGTCTGAATTTGTGTCATGTAACTAAATTTAGCTGTTCCTTTATTAAATAATTTTGGTGGATTCATCGCTGTTACATCCATTAAAAATTCATTTAAAATTGAGGTTGATAATGTTTTATTGTATGATTCATAGGCTGTATTAATTGCCTCAAATACCGTATGAATACGTTTATTTTCTAAACTAGAAACGAAACAAATCTCTACATAAGGTAAAAACTTAAATTCATCTCTTAGTTCATCTTCGATGGCTTTCATGGTGGTTGTATCTTTTTCAACAATATCCCATTTATTGACGACAATCACTGCCGCTTTTTGATATTCTTGAATAATGCCCGCTACATGTTTATCCTGGTTAATTAAATCTCTTGATCCATCTAAGACAAGTAAAAGCACATCCGCTCTATCTGCAGCTTTTAATGCTCTAAGTAATGCATACTTATCGGTTGATTCATAAATTTGACCGCTTTTTTTAATACCTGCGGTATCAATAATGGTATAGTCTATTCCATCTCTTGTGAAATTGGTGTCAATGGCATCTCTTGTGGTTCCAGCAATATCTGAAACTATGACACGATCTTGACCTAAAATACAATTTGTTAAACTACTTTTTCCTACGTTAGGATAACCAATCACTGCTAGCTTAATAGATTTGTCTTCTAATTCCTTAGAATCTTCTGGCATATGTTTGACGATTTCATCTAATAGATCACCTAAACCAATCCCGTGGTTTGCCGATACCGCAATTGGGTCTCCAAATCCTAATGAATAAAATTCATAGATTGAAGATCTTAATTGGTCATTATCAACTTTATTAACTGCCACGATAACTGGTTTATTAGATGGGTATAACAGTCTTGAAATATACGTATCCATTTCTGTTAAACCTACCCTTGAGTCAACAACAAAAACAATGAGATCAGCCTCATTGACTGCGAGCATTGCTTGTGTTTTAATTTGATCTAAAAAAGGGGCATCGCCTACGTCGATGCCCCCTGTGTCTATTAATCCAAAATGTCTTGTTAACCAAGCGGCACTTGCGTAAATTCGATCTCTAGTAACGCCTGGTTTATCATCAGTAATCGCTTTACGGTCACCGATAATTCTATTAAACAGGCTTGATTTTCCAACGTTGGGTCTGCCTACGATTGCTACTGTGTATGGCATAATATCACGCCCTTATTCTATATTTTTGTTTTTTTATTTAGATTTTTTTTCTGTATCTTCTAACATATCAGCGAATAAATCACCAATAGTCGTTCTTTGTGAATCTTCAGTTAAGTATTGTGCATACTCATCTCTTGAATTTTGTTGAAGTTTTTGTTTGATAGAAAGTTTTAAATGCCAGTTCTTAGGATTTACTTCTAATACTCTTGCTTCAACTTCATCACCAACTGCAAATAGTTGACTTGGATCATTCACTTTTTCAACCGCTAATTCAGCTACTGGAATAAAGCCTTCAACACCCTTAGCTTCAACTTTTAAGCCTTGGTCAGTTACTTCAAGAACTTTAGCATTAACATCTTCTCCACGTTTGAAGTTTACATTCTTCCAAGGGTTATCTGTTAAAAGTCTTCTTGATAAACTAATTTTGTGTTTCTTAGAATCAATTAAAGTAATTACAGTTTCTAATTTATCACTAATCTTCACATAGCTTGCAAAGTTGTCATTCGGATTCCAAGAGTATTCACTATTGTGTAATAAACCTCTTACTGAATCATCAAGTTCAATAATTAAACCAAATGGTAATTTTTGAACCACTTCACCAACTACTTTATCACCTTTTTTATGATTCTTTTCAAATAATTCAAATGGTGTAGGTAATAGAGCTTTCATTGATAAATCTAATGATTTATCTTTCTTAATCACTTTTACCGTAACGATATCGCCAACTTTTAAGAAATCATTAATATCTTCAACTCTTGCATGTTGAATTTGTGAAATTCTAAGGCGACCAGTTGTATGTTCAAAACGCACAACAGCCATGTGTTTTTCAATACGTTCTACACGACCTTCTAAAACATCACCTGTGTTAATGGTTTCAAATTCTTCAGCACGTAATTCTTGACGTTTTTCACGTTCTTCAACGCGTAATTGTTCAAAAATCTTTTTTCTAGAAGCAATAATTCTTGGGCGTCTACCTGCTTTAACTTCGATGATGTTAACATCTAAAGTTTGTCCCTTAAGTTCGTCTTTCTTTTGAACTAAATCTCTATCTAAAAGACCATAAGGTAAAAAAGCATCAAATCCGTGAACGTTAACGTGTAAGCCTTTTTCATCAACTTTCATTACTTTCACTGGAACGATTGACTCATTTTTATATATTTCTTCGACTAATACAAGGTTTTCATTTTTAACAATTGCTTTACGGTCAAGTAAGACTGAGATGTTTTCATCAGTTTCTTTAATTGATGAAATAATCGCTTCAATTGTATCTCCTTCTTTAACTTCTCCGATAAAAGAGTCGATTGGTTTACCATAATGGTCCTTGTACATTTTCGCCTCTTGATTGTTTTCAAGGGTTACGATAACGACATCAGCATCTACTTTAAAAATAGTACCTTTAACCAATTGTCCCTTTCTTAGTTGAGATATCTCAACATCATCCATTGTCATTTCTCTAATCTCTGCCATGATAAGTCTCCTTTTTCAATATTTCATGTTTTATTCGATTCACTGTGTCTTCGATCGTATAGTGTGTCGTATCTACGATTATAGCGTCTTTAGGTATTATGAGCGGCGACGCTTTTCGCTCAGAATCCTTTTTATCTCTTTCTTCAATATCTTTAATCATTGTTGAAAGGTCAATATCTCGACCTTTCAATTGAAGTTCACGCATCCTTCTTCTAGCACGTTCTTCAATATTAGCGGTTAAAAATATTTTTAAATCTGCGTTAGGTAAAACCACTGTCCCAATATCTCTACCGTCCATGATAACATTTTTACCTTTAGCAGCAGATCTTTGAATATCTACTAGGTAAGTTCTTACACTTGGAAAACTTGAGACCCTTGAAACATTTTTTGTGACGATATCACTTCTAATCTTTTCGGTTACATCTTCACCACTTGCGTATATTTTTTCGTTTGTATACTCGATAGTAACACCCTTAATAAAACAGTATGCTTCTTCATCACTCAAATCAATACCTTGTTTGATGGCAATGTAGGTTATAGCCCTATACATCGCCCCAGTATCAATATGGATGAGGTTCATATCCTCTGCTACCTTTTTACTGATTGTGGATTTTCCGCTACCCGCAGGTCCATCAATCGCTACTTGAAATCCAAGCATAGAATCCTCCGTCACATTTATTATTATAACACTAATAATATAATATTTCTATTTTCTAGAATTTTTTTTCACATAAGCATAAAGTTTTTTTACTTCATGAATTTTCAGACTTCGATAAGTTCCTCTAGCAACACCATCTAAATTTAAATCGTCGTATTTAATTCTCGTTAAATTTTTAACAGGGAATCCGACGCTTCTAAACATATCTTTAATTTGATGATTTTTACCTTCCGTAATGGTTATTTCAACTAAAGAACTTTTCGCTGACTGATTTCTCTCTTTAACGAACACAGTGGCTGGTTTAGTC
>CAYJBF010000078.1:0-4817 GCA_964368415.1 uncultured Acholeplasmataceae bacterium
AAATAATGTGCATTGTGCACATTTCTTTTTTTATGGTTTAAGGTTATAATGATAGCGTTGACAAACTTATAGAAAAAGGAGAAAAATAATGGCAACTTTAAAATTAAAAGACATTAATAAGGTTTACCCTAACGGTGTTCAAGCTGTATTCGACTTTAACTTAGATATTAAAGATAGAGAGTTCGTAGTATTAGTTGGACCTTCAGGTTGTGGTAAATCTACAACATTACGTATGATCGCTGGATTAGAAGAAATTTCATCAGGAGAATTACACATTGACGATTTAATCGTTAACGATGTAGCACCTAAAGATAGAAATATCGCGATGGTATTCCAATCATACGCTTTATACCCTCATATGACTGTATATGATAACATGGCTTTCGGATTAAAAATCAGAAAAATGCCTAAAAATGAAATTGACGTAAAAGTTAAAGAAGCAGCAGCTATCTTAGGCTTATTACCGTACCTTGATAGAAAACCTAAAGCTTTATCGGGTGGACAAAGACAAAGAGTTGCGTTAGGTAGAGCAATCGTTAGAAATGCGAAAGTATTCTTAATGGACGAACCTTTATCAAACCTTGACGCAAAACTTCGTGTTCAAATGCGTGGGGAATTAATTAAATTACATAACAGATTAGATACAACTACAATTTACGTAACGCACGACCAAATTGAAGCGATGACAATGGCATCAAGAATCGTTGTTATGAAAGATGGATATATTCAACAAGTTGGAGCTCCAAAAGAAATTTACGATAACCCATACAATATTTTCGTAGGTGGATTCATTGGAACGCCTCCAATGAACTTCGTAGAAGGTGTTGTTAATAATGATGGTTACTTCACAAGTGGCGATTACAAAATCAAAGTTCCTGAAGGCAAACTAGCTATTATTAGACAAAATCGTTTCTTTGGCAAACCTATTGTCTTAGGTATTAGACCAGAAGATATTCATGATGATCAAGTTGTCTTTGAAACTTATCCGGAATCAATTGTTAAAGTGGAAGTTGATGTAGCTGAATTATTAGGTGCTGAAACAAACATTTATACAAATATTAATGGACACAGCGTTGTAGCAAGCGTTGATGCAAGAGCTGACATCAGAATTGGTGACAAATTAGAATTAGCTTTAGACATGAACAAATCACACTATTTCGATCCAGAAAGTGAATTAAGATTAGTTTATGACCAAAACTTACCAGCTGAAGGTGTTGCAAAACCTGCAAAACAAGCACCTAAAGCTAAAGATGAATTCGCTCTAGAAGTTGAAGAAGTCAAAGTTGAAACTAAAGAAGAAAAACCAAAAGCTGCTAAACCTAAGGCTGAACCAAAGCCAAAAGCAACAACTAAAAAATAATTATTAAAAGGACCTCAAAAGTCCTTTTTCTTTTATATAAACATGAAATATATTTATCATAAAAATAACAATTGTGTGATTGTTAGTAAAAACAGTAAAGTAATCGTTAATAAAAGTTGTTTAAGTGTAATAAAGTTGTTGTGTAAGAAAGCTTTATTTGATTATGACTTAAGAGTTAAATTAACAAAAAGTTATTGTTCAATTAATGTAAAAATACCGATTTATATTAACAAATACACTTTATTAATCCCTACGAAATCACCCAAACTCTATGAAACAATATGGATTAATTATTATCAAGTATTTAAAATCATGAAAGAAGAAACTAAAACAGTAATTATTTTTGATGATTTAGATGTTCTTAACCTTGATGTACCGCTACATTTAATACAAAAAGGATTAGAACAAGCCAAAGTAGTTCATGATTATATTGTTTCTTTAAATTGCGTAGATACTGTTTAATCAATGTATACATTTTCATTTAGGTTATGTAGAATTAAAAATGATTAAGTGTTATAATAATAAGCGGAAAGAAACATTATGATTTGAGGAGGATAATCATGGCAAAATTAACTGTCAAAGACATTGATTTAAAAGGGAAAAAAGTATTAATTAGAGTTGATTTTAACGTACCAATGAATGATGAGGGCGTTATTACTGACGACAACAGAATTACAGCAGCACTTCCAACTATTGAATATATTATTAATCAAGGTGGTAAAGCTATTTTATTTTCTCACTTAGGAAGAGTAAAATCAGCTGAAGATAAAGCTACAAATTCATTAAAACCTGTACAAGAAAGATTACAAGATTTATTAGGGAAACCAGTAAAGTTTATCCCTGAAACTAGAGGAACAGCTTTAGAACAAGCGATTGATACACTTAAAGATGGCGAATTATTAATGTTCGAAAATACTCGTTTTGAAGATATCGACGGCAAAAAAGAATCTAAAAATGATCCTGAACTAGGTAAATACTGGGCAAGTTTAGGTGACGTATTCATTAATGATGCGTTCGGTACTGCACATAGAGCACATGCTTCTAACGTAGGTATCGCAAGCAACATCAAACAAACTGCTGCAGGGTTTTTATTAGAAAAAGAGATTAAGTTTATTGGTGGTGCAGTAGACAATCCTAAACGTCCATTCATGGCTGTCCTAGGTGGTGCTAAAGTATCAGATAAGATTGAAGTGATTTCAAACTTATTAAATATTGCCGATAAAGTATTAATCGGTGGTGGTATGGCATATACATTCTTAGCAGCACAAGGCTATAATGTTGGAACTTCATTACTTGAAGAAGATAAAATTGGATTAGCTAAAGAGTTAATCGAAAAAGGTAAAGATAAACTTGTTTTACCAGTAGATTTCGTATTCACACCTGAATTTAAAGACCAAAAACCTTCACATGTTGGACCGATTACTTCTATTAAAGAAGGCGAAATGAGTTTAGATATTGGACCAAAAACAATTGAATTATTTAGCAATATTTTAAAAGATGCTAAAACAGTTGTTTGGAATGGACCAATGGGTGTGTTTGAAATGGAAAACTTCCGTAATGGTACAATTGGTGTAGCTCAAACATTAGCTAACTTAAAAGACGCAATTACAATTGTTGGTGGTGGAGATTCAGCAGCCGCTGCAATTCAATTTGGTTTTGAAAAACAATTAACACACATTTCAACCGGTGGTGGTGCATCACTAGAATATCTAGAAGGTAAAGTACTACCTGGAGTTGAATGTATTAGCGAAAAATAATGGATATTGGCAGTAAGATTAAAGAATTACGATTAGAAAATGGTTTAACTCAACAAGAGTTAGCCAATCGTCTTGAACTTACTAAAGGTTATATTTCTCAAATAGAAAGAAATATATCAAGTCCGTCAATGGAAACATTTTTCTCACTATTAGATGTGTTAGGTGCAAACGCCCAAGACTTTTTTTCAAGTCAAAATGATGATCAAGTTGTGCATAATGAAACTGACTTTTTCGAACAAGAAAATGTTGAATTAAAGCATAATATTAGTTGGATTGTTCCAAATGCGCTAAAATATGAAATGGAGCCTATCATAATAGAGATTGAACCAGGCGGAACCTCAGAAATCGATAAACCACATGCGGGTGAAGAATTTGGGTACTGTCTTGAAGGTGAAGTAACATTGGTATTAAATAAGAAAAAATATCAAGTTAAGACCGGTGAATCATTTTATTATTTGGCAAACAAAGAACATTATTTAATCAATTTAAGTGAAAAGAAAACAAAGGTATTGTGGATATCTACACCGCCTATGTTTTAGGAGGATAGAAAGATGACTAAAGAAATTACAGTAAAAAGCACTGCTGGATTACATGCTTCATTAGCTGTTAAAATTGTTCAAGCAGCAAGTAAATATGCAGTTGACATTGAAATGCATTATGAGGACAAAGTTGTAGATTTAAAAAGTATATTAGGATTAATGAGTTTAGCTGTTCCAAAAGGCAAAAACGTAAAGATAGTTGCTAACGGTGCTCATGCTGAAGAAGCAATCAACGATATTGCTTCTATTATAAAATAAAAAAGAAAAGATGATATTATGAATAAACTTAGAAAACCTGTTATTGCAGGAAATTGGAAAATGTATAAAGTTCGTGATGAGGCTTTACAATTTATATATTCTGTAACTCAAGAAGTCCCATCTACTGAACATGTAGAAACTGTTATTTGTGCAAATGATGTTTTATTAAGATGTTTAGTAAAACGCCAAGGTGAAAACTTAAAAATCGGTGCACAAAATATGCACTATGAAGAATTTGGTGCATTCACTGGTGAAACATCACCACGTGTCTTAGAAACTACAGGTGTAAGCTATGTTATTTTAGGTCACAGTGAAAGACGTCAAATGTTTAGTGAAACAGACGAAGCTGTAAATAAAAAAGTTCATGCAGCATTAAATCATGAACTTATCCCAATTGTTTGTGTTGGTGAATCTTTAGATATTAGAGAAGAAGGCACAACTAACGAATGGGTAAAAGTGCAAGTTGAAAAAGCATTTGTAGGTATTTCACCAGAACAAATGGTAAAAGTCATAATTGCGTATGAACCAATTTGGGCGATAGGTACTGGTAAAACAGCGTCTAAAGAACAAGCTGAAGAAACGATTTTAGCAATCAGAAATGTAGTTAAATCACTATATGGTGAGTCAATTGCTGAAAAAGTAAGAATCTTATATGGTGGATCAGTAAAACCTTCAAACATCGATGAATTATTAGCTCAACCTAATATTGACGGTGCATTAGTTGGTGGGGCATCATTAGATCCTGCTGATTTCTTAGCGTTAGTAAACGCAGCAGTTAAAAAATAATATAATAAAAAAGGTTGTAAAACCTTTTTTTATTATCATATATATTTTAAAATATGATTTATTACTAAGTTATTCAATATTAAAATATGTAACAAAAACTATTGTAGACGTAAATAA
>CAYJBF010000079.1:0-4786 GCA_964368415.1 uncultured Acholeplasmataceae bacterium
TAAAATCTCCTTTCTAAAAACGCTTTCACTCTTATTATAATCTTTATTGTCGATAATTAAAACAAGAAATATTATATTGTTAAGTTTTTTTCTATTTTGTTCTCTGTTTTGTCCTAAAATCAATGAAAAAAGACTAGGTCAACATCCTAGTCTTTTTGATTGTTTTTAATTATTTTTTAGTATTATTTATGTGACTTTAATGGGTAAATCCCTGATACTGGTAGAGTAAACATAAACCCAATAACTTCTTGATTAGAGCTTGTTAATACTTTTTGAATTTCATTCACAACGGTAGGCACTTGATCATCATGAGGAATAACGGTGAATATTGTTTTAGAAGACCCTACTTTTTGAGCATTAATATTTTGAAACGGGCCACTTAAAAAGTAGTTTAATCCTTCATATTCTAAAACAGCTTTAGCCATACCTTCACTATCAAGGATAGTCGCTCCTCTTACTTTAAGTCTAACAAATGTTTCTAAAATAGTAGGTAAGTGTGATAAATCATTTAAAACGATATATAGTATTTGCATATTTATTCTCCTTTACGCAATTCCTTCAATTGAAGATAATTGATCTAATTTATCAAGACCGTTAATTTCGCCCGCTTTACTAATAGCAAATTTAGCGAAGATTGGACCTGTAGTTTCATAAACTAAAATACTTAACATAATAATGGTTGATACAAGTGGATAGATGGCTGGCATTTGACTTCCTACAACAACCAATAATCCGAGTGACACACCACCTTGTGGCAACAAGGCAAACCCTAAATATTTTTTGACCATTGGATCTGCATCGGCTACTACTGAACCTACATAAGCTCCAGTAAATTTACCAAATCCTCTTGCGAATATATAAGCTATTGCTAATATTGAAACTAATGCTGATGTTTTAATAATCCCTAAGTTTAAACTTGCACCTGCAAGGGTAAAGAATAAGACATAAAACGGTGTGGTAAAATCATTAACACTACTAAATACGCCTTGCGGTTTTTTAACCATATTGGCAACCATTGTCCCAATCATAATGTTGATTAATAAACTAGACATACCTAGATTATACTTGCTAAAGTAATGATTTAATAGTACTGATGCTCCAATTCCTAAAAATATAGCAATAATTGATAGTACTTGCATATCATCTCGAATCTTTTCAAACTTGACAACGACTTTTGATAAAACAAATCCAATTATTAGTCCAATGAAAATTGATCCGAATACTTCAATAAATGGTTTTGCAATCATTAACCCAACAGGCATAGAAGCGGTTGAAGTTAACATTTGAGCAATTGAGATAAAGAACCCAAATACAACAATCCCATAAATATCATCTAATGCAGTCACAGGAAGTACCGTCTTAGTCACTGGACCATAAGCACGGTATTGTCTCATAACCATTAACGTTGCAGCTGGTGCTGTTGCAGCACTCATGGATGCTAATATCATCCCAAACGCAATGTTTCCTTTACTAAAGGGATTATAACCACCAACCATGATTGGTTCTGGTTTCGGGATAAAGAATAGTACCAAGAAAACCGTTAATACCGCAAACAACACTTCAAACATTGTTATGGTATTTATTTTCTTACCCACTTTTTTCATTTGATTGATGTTAAACTCACTACCAATTGAAAACGCAATAAATGCCAATGCAATTTCACTAATAAATTTTAATGTGCTTTGATCAGCTCTAGTAATAAAACCTTCGCCACCACCAAATAACAACATTAAGCTTGGCCCTAAAATTAATCCAAATACCAAGTATCCAGATACCTCTGGTAATTTGAACTTCTTTGCGACTTCTCCACCAATAAAACCTACTAGTAGAACAATCGCAAGTTTAAAAATCAATAACATACATACACCCCTCATCTTGATAAAATAAAAAAACGCATATCTTACTATACGCTTAATAACTCCTATGAGGTTAGCTGACGGGTTCAGAACATTAAGTGTCCTTTCTATCAAAATAGATTCACCCCAAGTAATGGTTCCCCCACTCACAAAGATTCGGAGAGTTCAGTATCATTATAGTCCATTAAACAAATTAATTCAACTTAATTCTTATTTAATTTTATTAACTACTTCATGTTATAATGAATACATAATTTGGAGGCGTTAATTATGAAAATATTATTTATTGGAACTGGTGTTATGGGGAAACCTATGGCACTCAATCTAGCAAAAAACAACGTAGATGTTACCGTCTATAATCGAACACATGAAAAAGCACTTGATTTAAAATCACAAGTCAAAGTTACAACCGATTTAATCGAAGCAGCCAAACACGCAAATATTATATTTAGTATTGTTGGTTACCCAAGTGATGTTAAAGAAGTGTATGAAAAAATCATTCCTCATTGTGCAAAGGGCACTATTCTTGTTGATATGACTACATCTTCAGTTAAACTTGCAAAAGAGCTCTATGAATTGGCTAAAATACATGATTTATTTATGTTAGATGCCCCTGTAACTGGTGGCGATACTGGTGCGATAAATGGAACTTTATCTATCATGGTTGGCGGTGACAAAACCATCTATGAAACCATTCGTCCATACTTAACTTATATGGGCACTACCATTACATATATGGGCGGACCTGGTACAGGTCAAACCATGAAATTGGCTAATCAAATCACCATTGCTGGAAATATTTTAGGCATTGCCGAAGGCTTATATTTCGCTAAAGAAAAAGGTCTTGATCTAAATGACGTTTATAAAGTAATCACAGGTGGATCTGCTTCAAGTTGGCAAGCTATCAATAACGGTAAAAAAATGATTAGCAAAGACTATGAACCTGGTTTTTACATAAAGCATTTTCTAAAAGATTTAAGACTAGCTTTAGATGAAGCCGAAGGGTTAGATCTTCCACTTCTTGCACAAGCTGAAAAAACATATTCCTTGTTAAGTAACCTTCATAATGACTCTGGTACACAGGCCGTTATTGAATATTATTTAAAACAAACCAAATAAAAAGCGACCTCGGTCGCTTTTTTCATTATTTCATTGGAATAATGGCACTAACTGGTACCACAAACATAAACCCTACTGTATCACTCTTAGAGTAATTTAATAGATGTTCAATCGTTTTAATAATTAATACTGAATCATCGTCATCAGGAATTACTGAGAAAATAGTTTTTGAATCACCAACTTGTTCAGGTACAGATCGCTCAATAGAGCCTTTCATCAAATAGTTTAAAGTTTTGGATTCTCTCAAGGCTTTACCCATGCCATATGAATCGACAATCGTTGCCCCTTTAACCCCATGTTTCACAAATACTTCTAGGATGTCATCCATATATTCTGAATCATTCAATACGATAAATAACGCTTGCATACGATACCTCACTTTTAATAATCTTATCGTAAAAACATAAATTAAACAAGGGATAATTGAAAATTTATTGTCATTTAAGCTGAAAAATTTCAATTATATATTTTGGTAAATATTATTTTCTCCCATTATCATTATCCAAAATGTTTACTTTTTGGGGTGTCTTTCATTTTATAAGGTATTCTTATTTTTATTATTTGGATTCAGCTAAATTCTTATGCGCAACTGCCATCATCAACTTAATACGGTTTAATTGGTTCACACTTGATGCACCTGGGTCATAATCGATTGCTACAATATTAGCGTCATTATAGGTATTTCTTAATGCTTTAATCATACCTTTTCCAACCACATGATTTGGTAAACACGCGAAAGGTTGCATACAAATAATATTTGGGACATCTTCTTTAATTAAAGATACCATTTCACCTGTTAAGAACCAACCTTCTCCCGTTTGGTTACCTAATGATAAAATATCTTTTGCTCCCTCAGCAATCTCATGAATATTGTGATAAGGTGTAAAATGTCGTGACGCTTTCAAGTATTTATTAATTCTTTTTCTTATTCTTTCCATATAGGTAATAATCAAACTTGAAATAGGTTTATTTTTCTTATTGTAACCAATTAAATCAGCATTGATCATATTGTTTTTTAATGTATATAAGAAGAAATCATATAAGGCAGGCATAACAGCTTCTCCGCCTTCTTCTTCAACTATTTTTACAGCTTCATTATTCGCATAAGGATGAAATTTAACTAGGATTTCGCCAACTAAACCAACCTTTGGTTTTACTTCGTCATGCATAGGAAGCTGATCAAACGCTTTAACTGTATCATGACATAATGTATCAAATGAATAATCAAGTTGTCCATTAAAGTAGTCTTTTCCTAACGCATTATACTTTTCATAGAGTTGGTTAGCCGACTCTTTTTCAATCTCATAAGGTCTTACTCGGTAAAGTACTTTCATGAGTAAATCACCATAGACTAGCGCTTGAAGGCCTTCTTTAATTAATTTATAAGTAAATTTAAAGCCTGGGTTCTTCTCCTTACCTAAAGCATTTAAAGAGATAACCGGAATGTGTTCAAGATTCATATCTTTTAAAGCTTTTCTAATAAATGCGATATAGTTCGTAGCTCGACAACCACCACCCGTTTGTGTAATCAGTAGGGCTACTTTATCAAGGTCATACTTTCCTGATTCAAGGGCAGCTAATAGTTGCCCAACAACCAGTATTGACGGGTAACATGCATCATTATGAACATACTTTAAACCCGTATTTTCATCCTTTAATGTTGTATCATGTAAAATCTCAACATTATAGCCTGCACTTTTAAAAACAAGTTCTAAAAACTCAAAATGAATTGGGCTCATTTGAGGCGCTAAGATGGTATGGGTTTGTTTCATTGATTCAGTAAACAGTTGACGTTCTTGTTTAGTGGTCGC
>CAYJBF010000080.1:0-4686 GCA_964368415.1 uncultured Acholeplasmataceae bacterium
CTGTAAAGAAATGAAAAATTAATTTTCTTCATTTCTTTACAGTCCCATGTTTCTTTTATGGTGGAGATGAGGGGACTCGAACCCCTGTGCAAAACACTACTTCATTATACTTTCTACAAGTTTAGTCCTTCATTTGGATTCATTAATAGGCCGTAGAAGAACGTACTACCTATTAACTAACCTTGTTAATTCGTCTAAGTCCCTAAGGTGGTGAGAAATAGATATAACTGACTCCTGTACCTGCTCTAAAGTGTCAGTAACTCTAGATTAGGCTCGTGCTTTTTCTTAAGCTGCGAAAGCTAAATTTTGGTTTCCGGTTATTTAGAACCTCGAGCGTTTTTACTTGCGCAACCAAGACTTGCTTATACAACAAATAATGCCCTGACGAATCCAAGAACATCCCCGCAGAAGTATTATATAACCTTATTACTTAATAAGCAAATAAATTATTTATTTTTATGGCTTGACTTATGGGTTTATATTTATATAATAGTATTGATATGTTTATTTTAACTTAACTTTGAGTTTAATAATACTAAACTTATCAACCAATAAGTATAGCCTATTAAGGCCGTAGTAACAATGTAGGGTTTACATAGGTTAAACAGTGATATGGAGGGTAAAATGAAAAAATTAATTGAACTAAGAAATGTAACAAAAGCTTTTGGTGAAAATGTGGTTTTAAAAGGAATTAATCTAGAGATTTACGAAAATGAATTTGTGACATTATTGGGACCATCTGGTTGTGGAAAAACAACCACATTAAGAATCATTGGCGGATTTGTTGATCCGTCTAGTGGAGAAGTCCTACTTAATGAGAAAAATATCTTAGATATTCCAGCTCATAAAAGGCCTACCAATACCGTATTTCAAAGATATGCGCTTTTCCCACATTTGGACGTGTTTGAAAACGTGGCTTTTGGATTAAGGATGCATTCTAATAAAGTTAATGTTCAAATGCAAATTAATAAACTCAAAGAAGATTATCAACTTAAAATAGAACATGCTCAAGATTCTAAGACAAAGAAATTGTTAAAAGATGAACTTAATAATGAGATTGAACTTATTAAAGACCCAAACATTCATCTTAAGCTAAAGATTAAAACAATTAAGGAAAAGATACAAGCACTAGATAAAACCAGTGCTGATTATAAAACATTAAAAGAAAATTATCAAAAAGAAATTAAAACGATTAAAGCAGATTTCGAAACCCCAAAAGTAAGAGAACAACGTTTAACGGATAAAGTAATGAAATACTTAGCAATGGTGAACTTACAAGGGTATGAAAGAAGGAGTGTTCATAAATTATCTGGTGGTCAACAACAAAGGGTTGCTATCGCGCGTGCGTTAATTAATGAACCTAAAGTGTTACTTTTAGATGAACCCCTTGCTGCACTTGATTTAAAACTACGTCAAGAAATGCAATATGAACTTAAAGAAATTCAACGTAATGCGGGGATTACTTTTATCTTTGTTACCCATGACCAAGAAGAAGCTCTTACAATGAGTGATAAGATTGTTGTTATGAATGATGGAGAAATCCAACAAGTTGGTAAACCTGAAGATATCTATAACGAACCTATCAATACCTTTGTTGCTAAATTTATTGGTGAATCAAATATTATAGAAGGCATTATGATTGATGATTATATTGTTGAATTTGATGGCGTTAAATACCCTTGTGTGGATTACGGGTTTAAACGTAATCAAGATGTGGATATCGTTTTAAGGCCTGAAGATTTAGATATCGTTCCATTAGGGACTTCCCCAATCTCTGGTGTGGTTGACAGTGTCGCCTTTAAAGGTGTTCATTATGAAATTGATGTAAAAACGAAAGATCGAATTTACACCATCCACACAACCGACTATCAACCAGAAGGAAAAGAAGTAAGTGTAAGTTTTGAAAAAGAAGACATTCATGTCATGGAGAAATGGTAATGTTTCAAGGACCATTAAGCATTGCGAAAAGGGAAAAAAGAAAGATTAAGGCTAAACCTTATACGTTCTTAGGTATTCCTTATTATGTCTTACTTACTAGTTTAATCGTTATCCCATTAATCTTGATTATATTTTATTCAATCACAATTCAGGAACAAGGCTTATATTATAAATTTACATTAGATTATTTTACTCAATTTTTTAGTGAACAAGAGTTTGTTAGAGTTATGGCAGACTCGATTATATTGGCTATTATTACGACATTAATTTGTTTAATAATTGGGTACCCATTAGCCTACTACATCACTAAAAGACGTCCCATTACTCAAGCTATTTTAATATTATTAATCACTGCACCAATGTGGATTAATATGTTGATTAGAACCGTTGCTTGGAAACAAATATTTGATATGATTAACCCAAGTTTATTAGGCAGTGATTTTGCGATAATTCTTGGGATGGTATACGTGTTTTTACCTTTTATGGTACTGCCTATTTATACAGTATTATCAAAAATAGATCCATTATTATATGAGGCTTCGGCTGATTTGGGTGGTTCTAATATGAAAACATTCAGAAAAGTCACATTGCCACTTTCTATTAGCGGGGTATTGTCTGGTATCACAATGGTATTATTACCAGCAGCAACTACAATGGTTATTCCAAGATATTTAGGTCAAAACCGAGTTCTTATTGGTACTCTAATTGAAAGAAAGTTCTATGATTCTGGTAACTGGGGATACGGGGCAGCGATTGCGATTGTGTTGTCTTTAATCATTATGATAATGGTTTTCTTCACAAAGAAATTGGATAGAAATAAGGAGATTGAGCATGATGAAAAAACGTAATAACTTCCTCAGTGGGGTATTTATTAGTTTATGTTTACTCTTTGTCTATGCCCCAATATTTTCTTTAGTCTTATTTAGTTTTAACGCCAATAGAAGTTTAACAACTTGGGGTGGATTTAGTTTTTCTTGGTACGGTGAATTATTTAAATCTAGAGAAATTATGAGTGCTGTTTTATGGACCTTTATTATTGCAGTACTCGCAACTATTATCTCAGTCATAATTGGCACATTTGCGGCAATAGCCTTAGCCAAAAACAAAAGATTATTTAAAAATATCGTTTTAAACTTAAATAATATTCCCATTGTAAACCCTGAAATAGTAACGGCGATTGGGTTATTACTACTATTCCAATCATTAAGGCTTCAAGGTGGCTATGGAACGATGTTGCTTGCACACATCGCATTTTGTACCCCTTATGTTATTATTACAGTATATCCAAAAGTTAAAAGTTTGGATCCGAGTTTAATTGAAGCAGCTCAAGATTTAGGCGCTACTCCAATGCGTGCCTTATATTATGCAGTATTTCCTCAAATCAAGGTTGCAATATTTGCTGCTGCTGCAATTGCATTTACTATGAGTTTTGATGACTTTGTCATCTCATACTTTACTGCTGGTTCAACAGGAACCAACATCTCAATCTATTTATATACCTTGAAAAGAGGTATTCCACCAACAATCAATGCGTTATCTACAATTATGATCATTGTTGTAAGTATCGCTGTTGGGTTTAATTTTATATTAACCAGAAAACAATATAAGAAGGAGATACAAGAATGAAAAAAATATTAGGATTTATTGTTTTATCTGTTAGTTTAATCACTTTAGCTGCTTGTAATACAAACAGTTTAAAAGTATTTTCATATGGGGATTATATTGATCCTCAAATATTAAGAGATTTTGAACGTGAATTTGGAATGCCAGTAAAATTAATTCCATTTGATTCTAATGAACGTGCACTTACAAAAATGAAATTGGAGAAGTTTGATGTGGTAATCCCGAGTGATTATGCCATTGAACAATTAATTAAAGAAGATATGATTCAACCCATTGATTGGACTAAAATAACCAATTTAAATAAAGAAACATCATTTCCTCTAGAATTAAAGAGTTTATTAAATGATTTAAAGGAAGATGAAAATCCACTTGATTTATTAGAATATATGGTGCCTTATTTCTGGGGAAATATGGGGATTGTGTATAACACTGAAAAAGTGAGTTTAGCTGACTTAGAACAATATGAGTGGGATATATTTAATCAAACAAACTTACCTGCAGTAGTTTATGATTCATCAAGAGATGGATTTATGATGGCGTTAAAACACTTGGGTTATTCAATGAACTCCAATGTAACGACTGAGTTAACTGAAGCAGAAGCATACTTAACAACGATTGCTAAGAAAAATAATGTGGTATTTTTAACTGATGAAATCTTAGATGATATGCTCACAACCAAATACGATTTGGTTCAAGCGTATTCTGGGGATGCGGTATACTTAATGGATAAAAATGACAAACTAAACTTCTATGTACCTGAAGTAGGTACAAACGTATGGGTAGATGGAATGGTCATCCCTAAGAATGCTGAAAAAGTAGACCTAGCCCATGAATTTATTAACTTCATTTCATCTTACGAAATGGCTTTAGCAAACACAGAATATGTGTTCTATCAAAGCCCAAGAAAAGATGTTTATGAATATATGATTACTTCTGATGATTATGCGCACTTAAGAGAAGCATACCAAGTCAAGAGAAATCTAAACGATGAAATATTTAGATATGTGCCTGAAGTGAAAAAATTCGTGGATGATGCGTGGCTAAAAATAATTACGAATTAAACCAGTTTTCACTGGTTTTTTTTCTTGAAATATTCAATAATTTTGTTTAAATATGGTAATATAT
>CAYJBF010000081.1:0-4629 GCA_964368415.1 uncultured Acholeplasmataceae bacterium
ATTACAAACACTATTGAAAAAAGTCGGTTATTATGCCGAAGAAAATGTAGGTGAGTAAAATGATACATATATTTAAAAAAGGTACCAATGATAAAACTTTATTATTACTGCATGGCACTGGTGGGGATGAATACGATTTAATCGATATCGCAAACTTTGTTGATCCTAACGCTAACATTCTCTCATTAAGAGGTAATGTTCAAGAGCATGGAATGAACCGTTTCTTTAAGCGATTTGCATCAGGAGTTTATGATTTTAACTCTATTCGTCTTGAAACAGAAAACTTGAACAATTTCATAGAAGAAGCGGTAACGAAGTATAATCTAAACAAAGATTTAATAACTGGTATAGGGTATTCTAATGGGGCTAACTTATTAGAATCCCTACTTCAACAAAAAGGAAATGTACTTAACTCTGTTATCCTATTTAACCCAAGCTTACTTAATCCGGATCTTAAATTTAAAGATTTGAAGGGGGTTAAAGTATTTATTACAACCTCAAAACAAGATCAATATACAACCTATGATCAACAATTATTCTTACACAATAAAATTAAAGATAACAACGGTCAACTAGAAGTGTTTTGGTCTAATTATGGACACCAACTTACGAAAGAAAGTGTTATAAAAGCGAAATCGTGGTATGAATCAAAATAAAGATTAAAACGCAAAAAAATGCGTTTTTTTTTATAATCGTTTTTTAAATTGAATGTTTGTTTTAAATTTTGCTATAATGATAATGACTTAAAAAGGGGGATAACAATGAAACAAGTGAAAAACATTAACAAAGATTTAACCATGGTGACACTGAAAAATGATTATTTAGAAGTGGTGTTACTAAACAAAGGTGCCAGTATTTTTAAACTTATATTTAATGGTGTAGATGTGGTTATAGGACCAAAAGTAGTAGAAGATTTTATTAAAGATGAACACTATTACGGTAAAACAATCGGAAGAGCTTCAGGTAGATTGTTTTGTAGTGGGTTTGAAATAGATGGTACTAAGATTTATCCAAAACCATACAAATCAGAAACCACAACCATTCATGGTGGGGCTAAAGGGTATTCAACCCGTTATTTTAATCTGATTGATAGCGATGCAAACAGTGCTATTTTTGAAATTCGTTCTACCAGTGAGGAGGATGGTCTTCCAGGCGATGCCACTTTAAGAGTTACCTATACATTAGACGATAATATCTTACATATGTATTATGATGGTGAGGCAACAGAAACCACATTAATGAACATTACCAATCATGCCTATTTCAATTTAGATGATTCACATGATATTTTAGACCACGTCATTAAAGTACATTCCTCTAAATATGTTAAGTTTGAAGATGATTTTAGCGTATCAGGTATTGGTAATGTAGAAGGAACCGCTTTTGATTTAAGAGAACCTGTGGCACTTAATGTACCAATTTCACAATTAAAAAACACGCCATTTAAAGGGTTAGATACAATTTTCTTATTGGATCAAGGTTTAGCAAGTCTCTATAGTCCTAAAAGCCTAATTGGGATGACTTTAAAGTCTACGTATCCTTCATTAGTTGTTTACACCCATAATTCGGATTCTCCAGACAAATTACCATATTATAAAACCAATCAATATAAAGGGGTCGCTTTGGAGTTTGAATATGAACCTGGTGGTATTCATTATAGTTTCTTAAATAGTGGTATCTTAAATAAAAATCAAAAATACCAACATAAAACTAGTTATGCCTTCTTTTATGATCCATTTAAAACAAAAGCGTAAATACTATGGATAAATACTATATTAAACTCCCAACGGTAGTAGGCACATTTGTTTTAATTGAAGATGATACCAATCATATTAGTGGGTTATCTTTAGAACCTTATGATGTAACTGGGTTAATTCATGAAGAGACACCTTTATTAAATCAACTTAAGCAGGAATTATTGGGGTATTTTAAGGGGACTTTAAAGCAATTTACTGTACCTATTAAACAAGACACTACACCTTACCAACAAGCAGTTTATGATATCTTGCTGGATGTGCCTTATGGCTATACTATAACTTATGGTGATATTGCCTTTTTGATGGGAAATAAAGCTTATCAAGCAGTAGGTGGCGCGCTTAATAAAAACAAAATCATGATTATTGTACCATGTCATCGCGTAGTGGCTTCAAATGGTTTAGGTGGGTTTTATTATGGACCAGAACTTAAAAAGCAATTATTAGACTTAGAACAAGAAAATTCAATTTAAAAAAACAAAAAGATAGTTTTTGAATATCAGAAAACTGTCTTTTTTCTTTAAAGTTCCGCTTTTTTAAGTTTTCTCTATGGTATAATAACCATGGTGACAGCCTTGAAAAAAGATTTAGCTAAAAAAAGAATTATTCCTACAATAATGGGTTTATTTATTTGTCTATTAATTATTGCCTCTTGTGTACTGGTAATAATATATATAGACATTCTTTTTGTTGAACAATCTTTATTGAAGGATAAAGTCTATTATGGGACATTTATTGTCATCTTTTTTACAACGGTAACTTTATTCATGTTAATTGATAATTTATTGAAAGATAAAACGATTATTAGGTATGATGATAACTACCTTTATATTGATAAAAGCGCAAGTAAAACTATTCAAATCGCTTATAAAGAGATAAAAAGAGTTAAGGCAAAAAAGGTAAACAATAAAACACGTGAAAAACACGGAAATATTATAATAAAAACAAAAAAGAAAAAATACAAAGTTAAAGGGTTAAGACAAGCCAAAGAGGTTGAAGCGCAAATTAAATTTTTGGTTAAAAACCAATCCAAATAGACTTTTTAAAAAATTGTCTTAAAATTAACGCAATAATAAAAGCGCTTACCTTTAGTGATATAATAGACTTGAGGTGATAGTGTGTCAATGGAATTAGACGTTACTTTTATGACCAATGCAGTTGAAACAATACCTAAAGAGTTTAAGGATCAGGCAACACTTTATAGGTCAGTGATGATGACCTATTATGCTGCAATAAGAGAAGTTCAAACTAAATTAGAAATCTTAAACGATGATTTACAAGTCAGAACATCAAGAAACCCAATTGAGTTTATTAAGGTTAGGCTAAAAAGCCCAGAATCGATTTTAAATAAAATGCAAAGGTACAGTTTAGACAAAACTATCCAAAACTTATCAAAGATTAATGATATTGCTGGGGTTCGGGTTATCTGTACTTATATTAATGATATATATGATGTTGCCAATATGTTGGTAAATCAAGATGATGTTAAATTAGTTCAAATAAAAGATTATATAAAAAAACCAAAAAGCAATGGTTACCGAAGCCTACATTTAGTCATTGAAGTTCCGGTGTTTTTTTCGAACGAAAAGCGACAAATGAAAGTAGAAGTTCAAATTAGAACGATTGCGATGGATTTTTGGTCCACCATTGAACACGACGTTGAATATAAACATATTATTAGTGCAAATGATGACATAAAAGCAGAACTTAAAGAGTGTGCAACTATATCTCATGATCTTGACTTACGCATGCAAGAAATTAAAACCAAACTAAAAGGAATAAGAGATGAAACTATTCAAAGAAATCAAAATTAAAGATATGGTATTGAAAAACCGAATCGTTATGCCACCAATGTGTATGTATAGTGCGGTTGACGGTTTTGCTAATGATTTTCATGTTATTCATTACGCCACAAGAGCAGCGGGACAAATAGGTTTAATTATTGTTGAAGCGACCACTGTATTACCTAATGGCGGTATTACTAAAGACGATTTAGGCATTTGGAGTGATGATCATATTAAGCCATTAAGTTGGGTTGTGAATAGGGTTCATTATTATGGGTCTAAAGTTGGTATTCAATTATCTCATGCAGGAAGAAAGGCAAGAGATACAAGTCCTAAAAAAGCCCCTAGTCCTATCGCTTATGGTGATTATGAAACACCCGAACAAATGACGATTGATGAAATTAAAGAGATAATTGAAGCATTTAAACAAGGCGCAAGAAGAGCTTATGAAGCAGGGTTTGATTATTTAGAAATCCATGCCGCACATGGCTATTTAATAAATGAGTTTTTAAGCCCATTATCTAATCAAAGAAAAGATTCCTATGGCGGATCAAAAGAAGGTAGAAGCAAACTACTTTATGAGGTCATCTTAGGCGTCAGAACCGTATGGCCAATCGAAAAGCCGTTGGGGATAAGAATTAGTGCTTCGGAGTATCATAAAGAGGGTTTAAAACCAGCTGATTTAGTGGGTATCTTAAACAATATAACACCAGGTGTCGTTGATATTATTAATGTATCATCGGGTGGTGTGGTGAACACAAAGCCAGATAGTTATCCAGGCTATCAATTAGGATTTGCGAAAAAGATTAAAGCTGAAACACCATTCTTTGTTTTAGGTGGTGGACTTATAAGTGATGTCCGTATGGCAGATGATGCGCTTATGGAACAAGAAGCAGATTTGATCTATTTTGGAAGATTGGCTTTAAGAGATCCATATTTTCCTTTAAAGTTTGCGACGCGTCTAGGGGTTGAAATCGAGTGGCCGAAACAATATGTGAGGGCAAAGAAAGATGTTTGATTTACTTCAAGAACATAAAAATAATAACAATCTCTACATAATCAGAAATAAACACCGAAATATCATATTTATA
>CAYJBF010000082.1:0-4599 GCA_964368415.1 uncultured Acholeplasmataceae bacterium
CTGTAACAAACTCAAGTATATCCCAATCTAACCCTTCACCTAAAACCCCTTTAATATATTGGGAGTAAGGTGCTAAATTTGATGGATAAAACGCATCGTTCATTGATCTAACTTGGAAGAATACAGTATTCATATTGAGTGATTGAACCGTATCTAACATGTCAATTAGATAGCCTTTGTATTGTTCATCATTGACATATTTTGGCACGTCAATATTAGATACTGTTGCTACCCAAACAGCTCTAACTTCATTGGTTTTTTCTCTATAGGTTGGTAAAATGATTTCTTTACCTGTTTCAACATATTTAACTGGTTGACCGTCTCTAATCACTCTTGTATTGGACTCATCAAATGGAATATCCATCCGTACATTAAACTGAATGGTTTCACTCTTTAAGTTATCGGCATTGACCGTGTAAGCATTGAATACATAACCGCCTCGATTGCTAAATTGGAACGGTTGTGTGTAAGGAAACTCAGCCGAAGTCATGAATCCGTTGGTGAAATAATATTTAATGGTTAAGCCTAGATCCGCTTGGAAGCTAATAGTGATTGGTTCAACATACCCACCATCGACCATTTCACCTATAATTTCATAGGTAGGTGGGTTTGGCTTAACTGGTTCTACTGGCGTAGGTTCACTTATTTTAGTGACTTTAATATTATATTTTGCGACCCTTCCAGATTCATTGGTTGCTGTTAAAGTAACAATTTGATCGCCTTCTTCATAAAGTGGTCTTGAAACCACACCAGTTTCACTTATTATATTTGGGTTACTTGAAGTCCATGTAATGGTGTTGGAACCCAACTCATTAATCAGTTCTATATCACTTACGGTTGTAAAATTGGTTTGTTTTAAAGTTGAAGCATAATAATTGTCAATCTCAATTTTAAACGTGTCATAAATATTTGCAACTGGTTTAGTCCAATGTTGGCTTACCAAGTCATTAATTAAAGGTTTGTTTAAATAATCATTTGCGCCCCCCGGCGACCCTGCTGAATATAAAACACTTCCCTTAATTTCAGGGTGTTTTTGCAAATATTTTGTTTGAGCTAACATTTCATCTTGTGGAAGTGCACTGCTGGTTATTGAGTGTCCAACAATTAAATCAACACCCGTACCTTTTACAGTGTCAGCCCACCAATCAACAACATCCGCGAACGGGGCTGTTGTGTGTGTAAACTGCCAGTAAACTTGTGGTGTAATATAGTGAACCCAACCACGTTTAACCCAGTTTCTTGAGTCGGCATATTGTGTAGAAAAAGATTCCATTCCTCCGGTATTAGATCCCGGAATATCATTTGTTTTATTTCTCCAAATACCAAATGGACTAATCCCAAACTTAACATTTTTATTATTTGTATTATTGTGTGTGTCAATAACGGACTTCACATATCTTACGGCATCATCGACATTTTTTCTACGCCAATCTGCTCTTGATAAGCTTGTTCCACTAATATCATATGACACTTGGTCTGCTGAATTAGATGTCCCGGAATATGGATAGAAATAGTCATCAAAGTGAATGCCATCCACATCATACTTTTGAAGGATTTCTCTAACTACATCTCTAATATAACTCTTTACCTCGGCTCTACCTGGGTCAAGAATTAATGGTACCGTACCACTCACATTCCCCGCAATAACATAATCAGGGTTTTGTTTCGCAAAGTTTTTATCATCTAATGTTGCTAAATAGGCTTCTTTAGTGGTTGTTGTTTGCATGTTAGCCACTCGATATGGGTTCATCCATGCGTGGAATTGAACCCCTTGTGAGTGGGCATAAGAAACCATATATTCCATGACATCCCAGCCCGGATCTAATCCTTCAGTCCCGGTTAAATATCTACTAATTGGTGCATAATCAGATTGATAAAACGCATCATTTAATGGTCTTGTTTGAAACAAAATTGCGTTCATGTTTTTTGATTTAACTCTTGCTATCAATTCTTCATAAGCTTGTTTGTATTGTGCTTGTGTCGTATGTTTAGGCATATTTAAGTTAAAAACTGTCGCAACCCAAACGCCTCTAAATTCTTGTTCAGCTTCTTCAAAGGAATCAGGTGTCATCACCGGATTTTGTGTCCCCCTATGATATACAGTTGTGCCACCTCTTTTTAATGGAACCAGTGTTGTTTCAGCACCAGTTTGCATTAACAATAAAGGGCTCACTAACAATAGTAATAATCCTAATATTACAAATTTAAATCTTTTACTCATTACTTCCTCCTAATATTTTTTTTACTTCAATCATACCTGGTTTAACTTGATTCTCATCAATAAACGTATGATATGTAAAGAAAACATTCCCCTTAACTTCCTCGAATTGATTGGCAAACTTCAATTGGTTGACAATCTCCATCTTATTTTCAAATTCACCTTCACGGCCTAATCTATATGCACCATGACCAACATATAATTTCACATTAGTACCTTTCACCACATCAACCCACCATGTAGTCATATCGTGAAACGCTGCATTTTTGTTCTCAAATCCCCAGTATATTTGAGGAACAATGTAATCGATATAGCCTTCTTTAACCCATTTATAACTATCTGCGTATTGTAAGTCACAAGATTCAAATACCCCTGGTCCATTGTATGACCCTCTTGGATCACTAGATTTACTCTTCCAAATCCCAAACGGACTTACCCCAAACTCTAATTTAGGGTTATGAGCTTTAACTGTTTCATAGACTCGTTTAATAACTTCTGTTACTTGGTCTTTCCTAAATTCAGTTAGTGATTGTTCTTTATTAACTCTATTTTCGTAATCCGGAACATCACTCACTTCTTCACTTACTGGTTTATAAGGATAGAAGTAATCATCAAAGTGAATGCCATCCACATCATAATTTTCAATAATTTCTTTAATTGTGTTAACAATATGATCTTTAACTTCTTTTTTATCAGGGTTTAAAATAATTTGCCCTTCTGTATCTAATATATATAAATCAGGTCTTCTAAACGCTAAGTTTAACGGGTCACAAGTCGCTAACCATTCTTCAGTTTTATATTGGCCTCTTCCCATAGAAACTCTATACGGATTACACCAACCATGTAACTCAATATGTCTTTGATGGGCTTCATCAATTACCCATTTTAAAATATCTTCTGGTAATGGACTTCCTTCTTTACCCACTAAATATCTTGAGGTTGGGTTAAGTTTTGATACATAAAAAGCATCATTATTGGTTCTAATTTGAAAGTAAATTAGGTTGATATTATATTCTTTACATGTTTCAAATATTCTTAAAACCTGTTTTTTGTATTCTTCTAAATTTTCTAATGTTGGCAAATCGATATTCGCAACATTGCTTACCCACATTGCTCTAACATCTTTTTCAATGTAGTTTTCCGGAATAATAACTTGTTCGTTATTACTACGATAAGTCACCTCAACATTGGGCTCTTTAAATTTAAACAGTTTCACTTTTTTTCTCCTTAAATGGGTTACATATTTGTCCTAGAATAGCTGGTTTTCTTGCACCAGTCGCTGAAGGGACATTCGAAGGTTTGTTTTGAATGGTTTCATTACCTAAGATAATGAATGCCAAGGCTTCTTTTTGGTCAACCCCGATACCATACTCATCTGAAGTTTTTAGTTTAATACCTTTTAAGTACGACCCAATTAACTCTAATAAGAATTTGTTCCTAGCACCACCACCAGAGGCGATTAGTTCAGTTTCATTGAAGTTAATATGAATCAATTTGCAACCTTCACTAATTGACCACGCCGTATATTCAGTAACGGTTCTAACCAAATCTTCTTTTTTATGATTCTTAAACGACTCTAATAGCTTTTTTGAAAACTCTAATCCATATAATTCTCTTCCGGTTGATTTTGGTGGTTGTTGCTTAACATAAGGGATTTCTTTTAACATGTTAAACATAGACTTGATTAATTTTCCACTTCTAGCAACTAATCCATTCTCATCATAAGGTTTATCATATAGAAAATTCATAAACGCGTCAATAATCATATTACCTGGACCTGTATCAAAGGCAATGACTTCATCCAAAGATCCATTTTTCTTTAGATACGTTATATTGGATATACCACCAATATTAAGTAACACCCGATCCGTTTCACCATTTGAAAACAAACAATAATCCGCATAAGGTACCAGTGGTGCTCCTTGTCCGCCTACTGCCATATCTGCAGTCCTAAAATTATATATCGTTTGAATTCCAGTTTGACTTGCGATAACTGACCCATCACCAAGTTGTAGTGTTGAGGCAATTAACTTATCAGTGGTAAAGGGTATATGGTATACCGTTTGTCCATGTGAAGCAATAAAATCAATTTGATCTGGATGAACTTTGGCTTTTGCTAAAAGTTTATTAACAGCTTCAGCAAATAAGTGCCCCAGTTCAAAGTTCAAACTCGTTAAAACGCTTACATTACTAAAAATTAAAGTCATGGCTTTATTAAGTTTTTCCTTGATGGTATCGTCAAACCTTAGTGTCTCAAAAGCTAAAATTTCTGTCTTGGTATCTTTATAAGACCCACTCACACTAGCTAACAACACATCTATGCCATCTAATGACGTCCCGCTCATCAATCCAACCGCTAATCTCTTCATATATATTTAACC
>CAYJBF010000083.1:0-4579 GCA_964368415.1 uncultured Acholeplasmataceae bacterium
AAAAATTCCTATAGTTTGATTCGGACATACTTTTGTAAAATCATACTCTATTTCTACTTTTTTCGAACTTAATTATCTCTCTGCATAAACAGTTTCATATTCAAAATCAACAGCTGTAGTTTTAGTACTAGATGTTCCTACACTTGCAACATCACCAAAGGATAGAGCAGCACTCATAATTTGAGTAAACCCACTTGCTATGCTAAATGAGGTAGTAACCGTCTTACTAGATTCATAAACATCTATTTCTTCCACTTTCATCCCACCAATAATACCAATTTGATACTCAGTTCCTTGAGTTAGACGTTCATATCTAAGTTCAATCAATTCACCTAATTCAACAATTCTACGATGTCCCATCATACCTACTTTGTAATATTTTCCAATTTGTCTAGTGTTTTCTAAACTCTTTATTTCACGTATTCTTTTACTATTAAAGTTTTTTCAAAGCAAATGATTAGATAATGTGGCAGGATATAGTATAATATAATATGAATTTAAATTAGGAGGATTTTTAATCATGGCAGTAACCATAACAAAAGAAAATTTTAAAGAAGTAGTTCTAAACAGTAAACAACCAGTATTAATAGATTTTTGGGCATCTTGGTGCCGTCCTTGTCAAATGCAAGGTCCAATCGTTGAACAATTAGCAAGTGAAGTAAAAGGGCTAGCTCTAGTGGGTAAACTAAATGTTGATGAACAACAAGAATTAGCCGCTCAATACAAAGTAATGTCTATCCCAACACTTGTTGTATTTAAAGACGGTAAAATAGTTGACCACGCGGTAGGCGTACACTCTAAAGAAGATTTAAGGAAAATGCTTGGCGTTTAGATCATGTTTGACACAATAATAATTGGTAAAGGGGCTGCTGGGATAACAGCAGCCATTTATTTGAAACGTTATAATAAACATGTTCTTGTGATAGGCAAAGATTTAGGGGCATTAGAAAAACCCGTAAAAATTGAAAATTATTACGGATTTACAGAAGGTATTGATGGTCGAAAACTAATTCAAAACGGTATTGATCAAGCTAAAAACTTAGGTATTGATGTTTACGATGAAGAGGTCGTTCAAATTGATAATTCTTTAGACTATTTTTTAGTTACAACACCAGAAAATGAATATAAAGCTAAAACCGTTTTAATCGCAACCGGTAAAAAACGTAGCCCAATTAATGTAAAAGGATTTAAACACCTTCAAGGTAAAGGAATTAGTTTTTGTGTAACCTGTGATGGATTTTTCTTTAGAAACAAACGTCTAGCTCTTGTTGGTTATAACGAATTTATGCTCCATGAATTAAGTGATATGGAACTTTTAACCAATAAAATAACTATTTTTACCGAAGGACATGAATTAACACAACTTGTCAAACATCCCGTTGTTACAGATAAGATAACTGAATTCACCGGTGAAGAATTTTTGACAGGCATTAAAACTTCGAATGGTAGTTATGCTTTTGATGGTGTTTTCATTGCCTTAGGCACACCAAGTGCGGCGGATTTCGCTCTTAGAGTTGGTGCAATCTTAGATAAAGATAACTTAGTTGTAAATGAAAACTATCAAACCAACATCGAAGGTTTATACGCTGCTGGAGATGCCATAGGTGGTTGGCTTCAATTAACGAAAGCGTCTTACGATGGTATGATGGCAGCAATGAATATCAAAGACAAATTAAATGAATTAAAAAGAGTATCTAAATAATAAAACCTCAAAACGTTATGTTTTGAGGATTTTTTTATAAAATTAATAGTATATTTCAGTGAATATAGTGGATTACACAACACCCTCTACATATTTAATATGTAAATAATTAGTGTTCAGTGGTTGTATCTATAAATGTATGGGCAATAAAATCTACTTACTCCATGAAAACATTTCTAGAATTTACATCTTTAATTCTATGTATAATCCTTAATATCCAGATATCTACTTCTACTTATACGTGTATTATTAGAGATAATATTGATAGTGTTATCTATAGTAAGTCTTAATATTTAAGTTAAATAATAGTTAGGTTGATTTGTTGCGTATAATCGATTATTGATCTACTAATTAGTCATAGTATTGATATTCAAAACGAAATTCATCTTTCCCAATAGAATAAACCTTTCTATTTTCGGTGCGCATATCGCTTATCTCCTAAAAAATTTCTTCATGAATATTAACATTTATAGAAGTAATCAAAATGTTGATAATAACAAACCTAAAGCAGCTATTTTTTTCATTTTGTTTTCCTCTCTTTTATACAGTAGATCATATATTACTTTATTTATATTGTCATTATGACTTATCATATTCTCAAGAAAGAAAATTACAAAATCGGTAACAAAATAAACAAAGAACCAACTAGAACAAAAAGATAATTTTTAATACACGTCTTAACGATTTAACTCGACATATTTAGACGATTACACACCAAATAGATATGTGCGTTTAAGCGTGGTCACACCTTTATTACCTTTCAATACTGCATTCACTTAGATTATCTATTCATATTTAGAAAAGCATTTTGATATACGTCGTTCAATGAACCTTTTTGTTTTTATAATAGATGCTTTTCAATATACTCACGCCATTTAAACTACTCTAAAGTTATATATGAGGTTTTTGAAGTCTATACTTCATTGACTACTTGTGTTTTTATCAGCGTCTAAAGAGAAAAACTAATTATTCGGTCCCTTAATCTTACTATGTAATACATTAAATCTCCTGGTTATAAATTAATAATTCATAATACCACAATCAAAGGTACCCAATAATTAATTAGTTATTAGGTTTTAATCTGTATATTTCACTAAAAGTAATTTCATTATTCCTAAAAACAAGTATTTATTAGATTTTATCCACAATATAAAGGAAAAAGGACCATAAAGTCCTTTGAAGAAAATGAATTTCTCATGTCTTTACAGTCCTTATAAAGGATTTATTCTCTCGTTTATTTACAGTTTCTTGTTTTTTACAATTTTGTATCGTCGATAGTATCTAAGAATGCCATTAATGGTTTAATGGTTCTTTCCATCGTTCCATCTTTAAAAGGACTGTCTAACTTCGCAGCTTTAATTAACCCAACAAAACCTTTTGTTCCCCCTAATGTACATAAGTGATAATAAGATTCCCATGCTTTTTCATGGTTTTCTCTATTTTTAATCCAATATTGGAACGCACAAACCTGAGCCAGTGTATAATCAATATAATAAAACGGTGATGAGAAGATATGACCTTGTCTATACCAATAGGTTCCTTTTTCCATAAAGTGATCGTCATCATAATCTTTAGAAGGTAGATATATTTTTTCTAATCTTCTCCACGTTTGTTTTCTTTCATCTGGTGTCATATGTGGTTTCTCATAGACTTCATGTTGGAACTCATCCACAAGAGCGCCATAAGGTAAGAATGAAATGGCACCTGATAAATGGGTAAAATAATACTTTTGTGCATCTTCTTTAAAGAAATCTTCTACCCATGGCCAGGCAAAGAATTCCATACTCATCGAATGGATTTCTGCCCCTTCCATCCCAGGCCATCTTTGAGATGGGATATGGTTACGGGAAGAAAACACTTGGAAAGCGTGACCCGCTTCATGAGTTAATACATCTACGTCATGTGAAGTTCCATTAAAGTTTGCGAAAATAAATGGTGAACTGTATTTAGGAATATACGTACAGTATCCCCCGCCTTGTTTTCCAGGTTTACTATCCAAATCAAATAAATCATGTTCTAACATGAAACTAAAGAACGCGTCGGTTTCTTTACTCATGTCTTTATACATATTTCTTGCTACTTCAACTAAATGATCTTTAGACCCTTTAGGTGTAGGGTTACCACTTAAGAACGCTATGGTATCATAACTCTTTAAGTCTTTAATCCCTAACCGGTTAGCTTTTCTATCGGTTAATTTAGTAACCTCAGGAACCACGACAGATTTAATTTGTTCTCTGTAATTCTTGACCTCTTTAGCCCCGTAATCGGTTCTACCCATACGGTAGTAGCCTAGTTCAACATAGTTTTTATACCCCATTGCTAAAGCCATTTCATTTCTTAAGTGAACTAACTTATCATAAATATTATCAATAGCTTTTTCATTTTCTTCAAAGAATTTACTGACTTTAAGTTGTGCTTGATGTCTGGTTTCACGGTTAATACTTTGCGTAAACGGTGACATTTGGCTTAAGTTATAAACCCCACCTTCAAACTCAATTTGAGCCCCGGCAATCAATTTAGAGTATTCTCTAGATAACTTTGATTCCTCAATAATAAATGGAATTAATTTTTCATCAAACGCTTTTAAAGAAACTTCGATTTGATTAAAGAAATGATCACCAAAATGGGCTTTTAATTCTTCTTTAAATGGACTTTTTACAATCAACTTATCTAACATGTTCGAATAGTTAGAGATAGTAGGCATATTTTCATCCATAAATTCAGATTCATTTTCGTAAAACTCATCCTTTGTGTTAATTGAGTTACGAATTGATACCAAAGTTGACATTGAATCAATCTCATCAAATAACTTAAATGAATTTTCCACTAATTCAATTTGTTCTTTTGCACGCTTAGAGACTTTAAATGCTTCTATAA
>CAYJBF010000084.1:0-4566 GCA_964368415.1 uncultured Acholeplasmataceae bacterium
CTTCCAAAACATTCCAATAAATAGATTTTACTTGATTAATTTCTAGTTTTACGATATTATTACTCAAGAGTTATTTTTTTTCTTTATAATATACTCGAAGGTGAATAAATGACAACACATTGGTTACAAAAAGTTAAGATTGCCCACAGAGGTTATCATACCTCTGATCAATCGATCTTAGAAAATACAAAAGAAGCGTTCATAGCCGCTATAAAACACGGTTATGCAATTGAATTAGACACAAACATTCTTAAAGACGGAACAGTTGTGATTTTTCATGACCCTAACTTAAAAAGAATGGCTAATATTAATCAAAAATTAAGAAAAATGACAATAGAAGAAATTAAAGAAGTTAAACTATTCGATAATCAGTCCACCATAATAACATTTCAAGAAATGCTTAATCTAGTAGACGGCAAAACAGAGCTAGTCATTGAATTAAAACCTTTTGGTGGATATAAACGTCACTGTGAAGCTGTCTATAATCAACTCAAAGACTACAAAGGTAAATACGTTATTCAATCTTTTGATCCTAGGGTTCTATTCTGGTTCAAGAAAAATGCCCCTGAAGTAGTCAGAGGACAAATCACAGAAACATTCCTTGAAGAACCAATTATTCCTGGCTTCTTAAAGTATTTCATGTCTTCTATGAAGTTGAACTTTCTTACAAAACCACATTTTATTAATTATAAGATTCAAGATCTACCTAATAAATTCATTGAAAAATCAAGAAGAAAAGGTCGTATTATCTTAGGGTATGTCGCACGAAATCAAATCGATTTTGATTTCATGGTTAACCACTACGATAATTGTGTATTTGAATATTTTAATCCAGCCTAATAAAAACCCACTTCATCAAGAAGCGGGTTTTTTTAATATTTGTTAATCTTCAACATCTAAGTGTTCTAATAAAGATTTCTTAACTTCGGGTTTAACATCTCCATGCTTTACAAATAACATGGTGAAAAGAGAGATTACCACAGCCAAAGTTGCGTATGGAAATAAGACTTTGCGTCCGAACAAATCCATGAACATGCCACTTAATAATGGGGTTATAGCTTGAGCGGCCATACTAAAGGCGTAATAGTATCCTGTATACCGTCCAACGTTTGATCCCTTAGATAATTCAACAACCATCGGATAACTATTCACATTAATACTTGCCCAAGCTATACCGGTTAATCCTAATACTACATAAAGTAGGAATCCTGTATTTGGGGTAATAAAGTAAACTGAACCAAAACATAATACTAATAAAGCTATACCAAATAAAATAGTCTTTTTACGGCCTACCTTACTAGAAATAATCCCTATTGGAATAAAAGCTAGTATTGCAGTAACGTTCGCGATTAATAGGGCAACCGAAAATCCCATATTCAATATTTTGGGTGAGTAATCCGATAGTTTTGAGGTTACTGCATTATAACCCATAAACCAAAAGAATACTGAGAATAATATTAAGAGTAAACTTATTAGTTTGTCTTTAGATAACTTTTCACTACTCATAGATTCCATATTATCTTCGCTAATACCTAATCGTTCTTCTTCTTTGATTCGTTCTTCGACAAATTTAGGCTCTTTAACTTTTACTAAGAAGACGAACAGAGCAATAAACATAATACCTGCAACAATGATAAAGGCCCAAGAATAATTTACATAAGAATATTTATCAATACCAAGTATTATGGAAACAACTAGGAAGGTCGCAGCACCTAATGCTCCCATTAAATTAATTACAGCGTTTGCTTTACTTCTAAGTGGTTTAATCGTGACATCAGGCATTAAAGCAACAGCTGGGGATCTAAATGTACTCATAGCTATCAGTGCTAAGAGTAAAATTACAATAAATACACTGAATGTAGTCCAACTCGTTGTGGTTTCCTTCCAGGCCATATCCCTCAAATATACGTGATAAACTTCTTTAATATCATAAGTGTCTGCTAAGTTAAGATTTGTTTCTTCGTCATAACCATCATCGATGTAATTATCAAGGATGTCTCCTAATTTTTCTTTATAGGTTTCATCATCCATTTGAGTATAAACAATAACCCAATCCGAAACATTATTATCTAAATCTTTAATTTTATCGTATTCGCTTACAATTGCTGTTTCGTTTTTTATCTTAAGGGTTTGATAGTTATCTACAAAAGATAATCCTACCATCGCAAAAGCAGCAATAACCGTTCCCACAACAATAAACGGGGTTCTTCTTCCTCTTTTAGAGTTCGACTTATCTGAAAGTGCGCCAAAGAAAGGTAGCATAAATAGCGCAAAGATATTATCTAGCGCTAAAACAAACCCACTTAGTGTTTGATTAAATCCAAACTTATCAATTAATATTTTCCCAATCAAACTATCGTATGATGACCAAAACATACTGATCAACATAAATGCTAAACCTACGTAAATCGTTTTCTTGTAATTTAGTTTCATGAAGCCTCCAATTATTTTATGTCTGTTTTATTGAAAGATT
The DNA here is from genome assembly GCA_964368415.1 of uncultured Acholeplasmataceae bacterium. Classification (GTDB taxonomy): domain Bacteria; phylum Bacillota_I; class Bacilli_A; order Acholeplasmatales; family UBA5453; genus UBA5409. The sequence goes on from CAYJBF010000084.1 coordinate 2,474, forward strand.
TAATTCCAATTAAAGTGAATAATAAAATGTAACCCAGTGATGCTCCAATACTATATGCTAATTGTTCTAGTGACATCCAACGTGAATTTAAATACCATAAAAAATGTTGATCAGGCATTAAATTCATAAAAAACTTAACGATATCATTTGACCCCCCGGTATACATCAAAATAGTAAAAATAATGGTAATGAAGAAACTTAGTCCAATACTAATAACAACCGTTAATCCAGTGGATTTAGTCAAAAACGCAATCATCATTACCAACGAAGCCATCACAATATATAGTAAGATTCCCATTCCTAAGGCATATAAGATATATAAAATATCATTTACCACAAAACCGGAAGTTGTATACCCAAAAAAGATTGAACCTAAAACCAAACTGATAACGGCGTTTATAACCATGACTACAGCAGCATAGACAACCACAGTGATCAGTTGAGATAAATAAATGTTGGTTCTCTTATGTCCATGAATGGTTTTTTGTCTAACAGTGTTATGAGAAAAATCTTTAGTCGCAATCATACCAATAATAATGGCTAAAATCATGCCAGCATTATTGCTTGCTTGAAAGGCAGATTTCATCATAACTTCACCTGTATAAATTGGTATTCCTGGTGTGCCTTCAGGTATTTCCATCAAAAACTCAAAGACTAAATATAAAAATACCACTGAAATTACCGATAAAGCCGCTGTAATAATTAATCCAACTAAAACAGATTTATCTTTAAACAATCTAAAGAAATCGGCTTTTAATAAGTTCTTCATAGGATACCTCCCATTAACTCCAAGTAATACTGTTCAATCGTTTTTTCTTTATGAAATACATTTAAAACTTTGATGTTACTTTGAGAAAGTGTAACGACGATATCACCAATGACTGCCTCGTCATAAATATTAATTGAGTAATCCACCAGTTCTAATTGTGTTAAGCCGCGTTGTTTTAAAACTTGAAGGGCTTCAGTTGGTTTATCCACAACCACCACAATATGTCTCTTACCTTCTTCTTTAAGTTCTTCCTTACTAATTTCTTTAATTAAAACCCCTTTATGAATAAAACCATATCTGGTTGCTACCTTCGATAACTCATCTAAAATATGAGAACTAATTAAAAATGTAATACCACGTTCTTCATTTAAATGCTTAATTAAGTTTCTCATTGAAACAATGCCTTCAGGGTCTAACCCATTCATCGGTTCATCCAAGATTAAAAACTTTGGGTCGCTTAGTAATGTTAAAGCAATACTAAGTCGTTGTTTCATTCCTAAAGAAAAGTTTTTTACCTTTTTCTTAGAATTAACGACTTCATTTAAACCAACTAAATTCAATAATTCAACTAGCTGATCCTTTAAATCCCCTTTAAGGCCAATAATTTTAGCCTGTGTTCTTAAATTATCCATTGCATTCATATTCAAGTATAAAGAAGGTGTTTCTACAACAGCCCCTATATGATGATTGCTAGCGTGGTTTACTTTACCATTTTTAAATAAGGAAAAAGTTCCTGATGTTTGTTGAATAAGTCCTGTTACCATTCTAATTAAGGTCGTTTTACCAGCACCATTTTCACCAACAAACCCGTAAATATCTCCTTCGTTAATAATCATATTTACTTTGTTTACTGCAATTTGGGATTTATAATTCTTGGTTAAATCATTTGTTTTTAAAATTTCCATAAAACCCCTCCAAACTTTATTATAACAGCACTTTAAAGATTTTCATTAGGTTTTTTATAATTATCGTATTTTTAAGTATATTACTTTCAAACTAATTCTTTATTACTTTTTTTCTTAATTTTTACAACAAAAAAAGAGGACCTCATGTTGAGTTCCTCTTTTCGAATAATCAATTAAGCTACACAACGTAATTCAGTTTGTGTAATCACAAATAAACCAGTCATCGGTGCTTCATCTTTACCTGCTTGATTTGGCCATACAAAAACAATAATCTTTGTTAGAGGTCTAGTAATAAGTTTTTCAAATACACCATCACCATAACTATCCAAAGTATCCAAGATTCATATTTACTATATTTCTCATTTGCTGATCCGAACGTTGTTACTAAATCAACTGTTGTCGGTAACCTTGAATTAATT
>CAYJBF010000085.1:0-4553 GCA_964368415.1 uncultured Acholeplasmataceae bacterium
GAATAATAGTTTGTTTCCTTTTTTATATTTTATAAAAACATCAGAATAAATATTGGCTAGCATAAAATCACCCTTTTTACTAACCTCAAATATCATAAATATCAAGATTCTAATCTAATTTGATTATACTCTACTTCTAATATATTATATGTAGTTTGTTTAATATTGATTATTTTGATATAGTATTCTAGGAGTGATACTATGGAAAATAATAAACGTGTTAGAAGGAAAAGATATTCTGGAACTTACCCAAAAAAATTCGAAGAAAAATATAAAGAACAAAATCCTTTAAAATATGAAGATACCATACAAAAAGTGATGGAAAAAGGTAACACCCCAGCCGGGATGCACCGTCCGATTATGGTTGATGAAATTATCACTTTTTTTGATATTAAACCCAATCAAATTGGGCTTGATTTAACATTAGGATTTGGTGGCCACACTAAAGAAATGTTACAACGACTTAATCATACTGGACATTTACATGGCATTGATCAAGATCCGATTGAACTAGTTAAAACTAAAGAAAGATTAGAATCATTTGGTTATACAAGTTCTGATTTTAGTGTACACCATTTAAATTTTAAAGATTTTGATCAAACTAATGTTAAAGGCTTTGATTTTATCTTAGCAGATTTAGGGGTTTCTTCGATGCAAATTGATGATCCTTCAAGAGGATTTTCATTTAGAGAAGATGGCCCTTTAGACCTAAGAATGAATCCTAATCAAGGGATTCCAGCTTATATTAGACTTTTAGAATTAAGCGAGTCTGAAATCGAAGGAATGTTAATAGAAAATGCAGATGAAGTTTACGCCAAAGAAATTTCTAAAGAGATAATCCTTGAAAGACAAAAAGGGAATCTTTGTGAAACCACCAAAGGATTTTATAACGTTATTGCACAGGCACTAAAAAATGTTTCAAAAAATATTTATGAAGAAGAATTAAAAAAGGCTGCAACAAGAACGTTCCAAGCCCTTAGAATTGATGTAAACAGTGAGTATGAAGTGTTATTTGAACTGCTTGATAAATTACCTAATTATTTGAATCCTGGTGGTAAGGTTGCAATTTTATCTTTTCATTCTGGTGAAGACCGGTTAGTAAAGAAGGCATTTAAACATTTTTACAACAATGGCATCTACAGCCAAATTAATGGTCCTTTAATCCCTTCTAAAGATGAAGTATACCATAACCCTAGAGCAAGGTCAGCTAAATTAAGAACTGCTATTAAATCTTAAACTAATCATATATTGCTAATACAACAAAAATAATAATCGGGTATTCCTACCCGTTTTTTTGTATCAAAACAGTTATTTAATGACTCACTTATTGTGGGTTTTGAATTCTATTATCCAGTCACTTATTACCATTCAATCAATTTATATAAACTAATCACAATTAAACATAAACCCACAATACTAAAACCTATTCTCAAGAAAACTATTTGTCTTTTTGTAAATTTTTTATTGTTATAAAAACCTAGTTCACGTTTACCAAATCTATTATAAAGTACACCTATCAAAAATAAGAGTAAGCCTACTTCTAATACTATCGCATATAAATAATCCATTTATTATTCTACCACCTAATCTGTCTATAACTTAATATTATTTCATGTTTTTACATTTTTTTTGTTAAGATCTTCGTTAATTCTTGAAAATAATTATAGCCCAGTAAAATAAAAAAGTACCTACTCAAAGGCACTTAGGACCAATATTTTGGTTAATTTTAATAGTGGCGGAGAATAAGGGATTTGAACCCTTGCGAGTGTGACCTCCTATTAGTTTTCGAAACTAACCCCTTCAGCCGCTTGGGTAATTCTCCAAAAATTATTATACCCCTAAAATGGATATAATGTCGAACTTTTTATTCAATTTTCTTAACTCTTATTAATAAACGAATAACATTGCTTGTTATCAAGGTCTTTATTAATCATTGTTCCATTATATATAACTATTTATTACATAAAAAAAACAGACTTAAGTAGCCTTAAATCTGTTGTTGTTTATTCTGGCGGAGAATAAGGGATTTGAACCCTTGCGACTGTTACATCCTACGAGCTTTCCAAGCCCGCCCCTTCAACCTCTTGGGTAATTCTCCATTTAAATGGCTAGTTTTACCTAGCCATGAATCATTATACTATATTTTTAAGTCTCCTGGTTGAATTATACCTTTTTTTCTAAAAATAACATCTAAAATCCATACTAGGAGAATCGGTAATGCGATTTGAAGGATCCCAATTGATAGAAATGCACTTGTCGTATACCCCATTGCATCAAATGTACCAATTTGTCCTACTAAACCACTTGTTCCCATGCCTGAACCAATTGGTGTGGTTTGGGTTTTAAATAACAATGTTGCTAGTGGTCCTAAGATAGCAGACACAATTATAGTCGGTAACCAAATAACTGGTTTTCTTAGGATGTTCTTAAATTGTAACATACTTGTTCCAATTCCGACACTAATAACGGTTCCAATATTATTATCTTTTCGGCTCATTACCGCAAACCCTAACATTTGAACAGAACAACCTACTACGGCTGCCCCTCCCGCAATGCCCCCTAAGCTAATACTAATAGCAATCGCGGCACTACTAATTGGCATTGTAAGAAACATCCCCATTAATACCGCAATAATTACCCCCATCAAGAAGGGTTGATAATCGGTTGCAGTTTGAATAAATGCACCTAACATATCCATAAATGATTTTACAGGTGCTCCTAATAAGAAGGCAATAATAAAACCTGTAATACCCCCAATAAGTGGCACTAAGATTATATCAATTGGTGTCTTTTTCTTCAAGAGGTATTTAAACACTAAATAAACCCCTATTACACAAAAGTAGGCAACCATTGGATCGTTTAGCTGATTACCAGTTCCATACCTAAACAAAGTTCCAATTCCGCCTGCTAAGGCACCAGCTACCAATTTTAGACCTTCTAACTTTAACATATAAGCGATACCAATGCCAATCCCAACCCCCATAAAAGATTTAAGGATAGTGGCTAATTGAATAATATAATCACTCAGTGTTGATGCCCCAGGAATTTCTCCAATTAACAAACCTATTTGTTGAATGATAACCCCAATTATAAGGGTTGCGAATAACCCAAACGCCATCCCGTTAAAAGAGACAACTAAAAAATCTAGGAATTGTTTTCCTAGTTTTTTGAACTTAGTTTTTCTATCTTGTTTAATACTATTATTTGATTTATTGTTTCTTGTGCTTTCTACCATATGCTTCCCCAATCATACTAACGCTCTTTAAAAAGGTTATTAAGTGATCATTAAATAACCTCGGGTTGTCTAAAAAGACAATCTGTCTTGTATTATTATACCCCTCAAGCGTAGAAAGTGGTACTTTTTGTTCATATTGAATTGAAGCATCTTTAATAATATCTAAGTCAAATTCCCCACAGACGACATACGTAGGGTATATTTTATTTTGTTTGCCCATCTTATAAAATCGCTTTAAACCCTTTTTAGATAAGATACTTATACGTTTAAACCCTTTCATGGTCTTTTCAAATTTATCTTTACCAGAATTGGTTAAGCTACTCTTTTCGATATAGTAGTTTCTATAGTGTTTAAATGAAAACAGCCATAAAAACAAATGCTTAAATTTAGTGCCTCTTAATTCACCATATACAGCCTTATAAGAGCCATGATAAATGGAGAATGAGGATATTGCCACTAAACTTAAGAGTCTATCAGGAAATACTTGACCAAACCCTTGACCAACGATTGCCCCCTCAGAAATACCTATAATATGTGTTTTTAAAATATCTTCTTTATCTAAAATCACTTTAATGATTTCCGGCATATCTTCAAATGTAACGCTACTGGTTACCCCACTCTTACCATGCCCTGGCATATCAATAATAATTAATTGATACTCTCTTTTTAACGCAATAATTAGGCTATCAAAAATTAATCCACTTGATGCATATGGATGTAATAAAACAATGGTTTCTTTTAATGGATTTTCATACATTAAGTAATAAATTCCACAATCCTTAAATCTTATCGTTTGATCAGTCATAGTATCACGCCTCTTATGATAAGTATATCATAAATTACCATCTAAAAACACGACTTTTTCATAATGTCTTAACACTCACTTTTTTTATATAGTAAACTAAAGAAAAAAGTAGACATCATAGTCTACTTAAGTTAGAGTATATATTTACTTAACGTAAAGTTTTTAAAACTTTCGACCAATCTTCTACTTGGTTTGTGATAAGATTTAAATTCTTTTGGTGAATATCTAGTGGTTTAAACCCGTTTTCATCAAAATCATGAAATAAACTTAATAAAACATGTGCTTGTACAGAAGCAACTTGCATTTGCGCTAAAACATTTCTTAAATGTTCTGCTGCTCTTGCACCTCCCACTGCACCGTAAGACACAATACCAGCTGCTTTATTATGGAATACCTCTTGTGTCCAGCTAATGGCATTGGTTAATGCTGCTGGTACTGTATGGTTGTATTCTGCTAAAACAAAAATAAAACCATCAAATTGGTTAATCTTCTCATTGAATGCTTTAACCCCAT
>CAYJBF010000086.1:0-4453 GCA_964368415.1 uncultured Acholeplasmataceae bacterium
AACTTAACTTTGAGTTTAATAATACTAAACTTACCACAGATAAAGTTTAGCCTATTAAGGCTCTTCGTAACAAGGAGAGTTTACCTAAGTTAAACAGTGATATGGAGGGCAAAATGAAAAAACTAATCGAGCTTAGAAATGTGACAAAAGCTTTTGAAGAAAATGTTGTTTTAAAAGGTATAGATTTAGAGATTTATGAAAATGAATTTGTTACATTATTAGGACCATCTGGTTGTGGTAAAACAACCACCTTAAGAATTATTGGTGGTTTTGTTGATCCCTCAAGTGGCGAGGTTCTTTTAAACGAAAAAAATATATTAGATATTCCAGCTCATAAGAGGCCTACCAATACCGTATTTCAAAGATACGCTCTTTTTCCACACTTGGATGTGTTTGAAAATGTCGCTTTTGGATTAAGAATGCATTCTAATAAAGCGAATATTAAAATTCAAATAGAAAAACTTAAAGAAGATTATCAAATTAGAATAGATCATGCTCAAGATTCAACCACTAAAAAGAAACTTAAATTAGAGTTAAATAAAGAAATAGAACTAATTAAAGATCCGAATATTCATCTTAAGCTAAAGATTGATAAACTAAAAAATAAGATTATAGCGCTTGATAAAACAAATCCAGAATTTGAAACACAAAAACAAAAGTTACAAGAGCAAATTAAAGCGATTAAAAATGATTTTGAAACACCTAAAGTTCGAGAAAAACGATTAACAGATAAAGTTATGAAATATCTCGCAATGGTTAACTTACAAGGCTATGAAAGAAGAAGTGTTCATAAACTTTCAGGGGGTCAACAACAAAGGGTTGCGATTGCCCGCGCGTTAATTAATGAACCTAAAGTGCTTTTACTAGATGAACCCCTTGCAGCGCTTGACTTAAAATTACGTCAAGAGATGCAATATGAATTAAAAGAAATTCAACGTAATGCCGGTATTACTTTCATTTATGTAACACATGATCAAGAAGAAGCTTTAACCATGAGTGATAAGATTGTTGTTATGAATGAAGGGGAAATTCAACAAGTGGGTAAACCAGAAGACATTTATAATGAGCCAATTAATACCTTTGTGGCTAAGTTTATTGGCGAATCGAATATTATTGAAGGTATCATGATTGATGATTATCTGGTTGAATTTGATGGGGTTAAATACCCTTGTGTCGATTACGGATTTAAACGTAATGAAATAGTGGATATTGTCTTAAGACCAGAAGATTTAGATATTGTTCCAGAAGGGACAACACCTATATCTGGTGTGGTTGATAGTGTTGCTTTTAAAGGCGTTCATTATGAAATTGATGTGAAAACAAACACGAGAATCTATACCGTTCACACCACTGACTATCAACCGGAAGGTAAAAAGGTCTGTGTTAGTTTTGAAAAAGAAGATTTACATGTCATGGAGAAATGGTAATGTTTCATGGCCCATTACAAACCTCAGTAAGGGAAAAAAGAAAGGTTAAGGTTAAACCTTATACTTTTTTAGGGATTCCTTATTATATCTTACTATCCAGTTTGATAATTATCCCATTATTATTAATTATATTTTATGCCGTTACAATACAGGAACAAGGCTTATATTATAAATTTACTTTAATATATTTCAGACAGTTTTTTAATGAAACTGAGTTTGTAAAAGTGATGGCAGATTCAATTGTTTTAGCCGTTATGACAACTTTGATTTGTTTGGTTATTGGTTATCCTTTAGCTTACTATATCACCAAAAGAAAGCCAATCACGCAAGCCATATTAGTCTTATTAATTACTGCACCGATGTGGGTTAATATGCTAATTAGAACTGTTGCCTGGAAACAAATATTTGATATGATTAACCCAAGGTTATTAGGTACGGATTTTGCCATTATTGTGGGGATGGTTTATGTGTTCTTACCCTTTATGGTACTTCCTATTTATACAGTTTTATCAAAGATTGATCCTTTACTTTATGAAGCATCTGCTGATTTAGGGGGTTCTAATTTAAAAACATTTAGAAAAGTAACATTACCCTTATCCATTAGTGGCGTTCTTTCAGGTATTACAATGGTGTTGTTACCGGCTGCTACCACGATGGTTATCCCTAGATATCTAGGGCAAAACCGAGTGTTAATTGGGACGTTAATTGAAAGAAAGTTTTATGATTCTGGTAATTGGGGCTATGGCGCTGCGATAGCGATTATCTTATCATTAATTATTATGGTAATGGTGTTATTTACGAAAAAATTAGATCGAAATAAGGAGGTTGAACGTGATGAAAAAGCATAATAACCTCTTATCAGGTATTTTTATCTTATTGGTATTATTATTTGTGTACGCACCGATATTTAGTTTGGTATTATTTAGTTTTAATGCCAACCGAAGTCTAACCACCTGGGGCGGCTTTAGTTTTGAGTGGTATGGCGAATTATTTAGATCAAGAGAAATTATGAACGCCGTTGTTTGGACATTCATTATTGCGATACTTGCGACCATTATCTCGGTTATTGTTGGGACGTTTGCGGCAATCGGACTATCAAAAAATAAAAAGTTATTTAGAAATGCCGTGATTAACTTAAATAATATTCCGATTGTAAACCCAGAAATAGTTACCGCCATCGGTCTATTACTCTTATTCCAATCTTTAAAACTTCAAGGTGGTTATGGAACCATGCTACTGGCTCATATTGCCTTTTGTACCCCTTATGTTATTATCACCGTGTATCCGAAAGTAAAAAGTTTAGATCCAAGTTTAATTGAAGCGGCACAAGATTTAGGTGCTACCCCAATGCGGGCTATATATTATGCGGTGTTCCCCCAAATAAAGGTCGCAATATTTGCCGCCGCGGCAATTGCTTTTACAATGAGTTTTGATGATTTTGTAATATCTTACTTTACAGCGGGATCCACAGGTACGAATATTTCAATTTATTTATATACTTTAAAACGAGGTATTCCCCCAACCATTAACGCTTTATCAACGATTATGATATTAGTTGTTACAATCGTGGTAACACTTAATTTTATTTTAACTAGAAAACAATATAAGGAGGTTTAAGAATGAAGAAAATAATTGGATTTACTGTATTACTAATCAGTATTGTTACTTTATCGGCTTGTAACACTAACAGCCTTAAAGTATTCTCATCTGGGGACTATATGAACCCCGATCTATTAAGAGAATTTGAAAAAGAGTTTGACATTCGGGTTCAACTAATCCCCTTTGATTCAAACGAACGCGCTTTAACAAAAATGAAACTAGAAAAGTTTGACGTGGTTATTCCTAGTGATTACGCCATTGAACAATTAATTAAAGAAGATATGATTCAGCCCATCGACTGGTCAAAGATAACAAACTTAAATAAGGAAACATCATTCCCTGAAGTATTAAATAGTTTATTAAATGATTTAAAGAGTGATGAAAACCCGATTGACTTACTAGAATACATGGTTCCTTATTTCTGGGGTAACATGGGGATTATTTATAACACAGATAAGGTAACTTTAGCAGAACTAGAAGAACATGAATGGGATATATTCGCTCAAACAAGTTTGTCTGCTGTTGTTTACGATTCATCAAGAGATGGATTCATGATGGCACTAAAACATTTAGGTTATTCGATGAATACAGACGTTACAACAGAATTAAAGGAAGCAGAAAGTTATTTAACCACGGTCGCTAAAAAGAGTAACATCGTCTTCTTAACCGATGAAATCTTAGACGACATGTTAACCACTAAATATGATTTGGTACAAGCTTATTCTGGAGATGCTGTCTACTTAATGGATGAAAATGATAAATTAAACTTCTATGTCCCAGAGGTTGGGACAAATGTCTGGGTTGATGGTATGGTGATTCCAAAAAATGCTGAAAAAGTTGACCTTGCCCATGAATTTATTAATTTTATTTCATCTTACGAGATGTCGCTCGCAAATACGGAATATGTGTTTTACCAATCGCCAAGAAAAGATGTTTATAACTTCATGATAACCTCTGATGATTATGCCCATTTAAGAGAAGCTTATCAAGTTAAAAGAAATGAAAATGATGAAATATTTAGATACATTCCTGAAGTGAAAAGATTCACCGATGATGCTTGGCTTAAAATAATTACAAATTAACCAGTTTTCACTGGTTTTTTTGTTGAACTATTCTAATATTTCCCCTAAAATATGGTAATATATACCTAAGAGGTTAATTTATGACAAGAAGAGATATAAGAGTTGCGACAATAATTAAACTTTTTCAAAAAGACTATAACCTAGATATCGAAATTGAAGTCATCGGTGAAGCAGGGAAACTATTTTTAGAGATTCTTTCGAAGCTTGATCCAATTGACAACGTGATTGAAAAGTCTTTAGAAAACTATTCTTTGAATAGACTTTCTTATTTAGATAGAGCGATTATTCGGTTCGCAACTTATGAAATGTTATATACAGATACACCAAAACAAATCATTATTAATG
>CAYJBF010000087.1:0-4429 GCA_964368415.1 uncultured Acholeplasmataceae bacterium
GACTTCAAAATATATCCATTAACCTATTAAATAAAAAGAACAAGTGAAGAAAAATTTATACCAAAGAAGACACTTAAATAAAGTAGAGAAATAATAACTTGATATTAAATTTCTTTTTTGGTATAATCACATAGTAATGTTTGGAGGGATATCATGCGTGAATTAGTTAAATTAGTTTGTACTGAATGTGGCGAAGAAAACTATCATACAGATAAAAATAAGAAAAATACGCCTAACCGTTTGGAAATGAAGAAGTATTGTCCAAGAGAACGTAAAACTACAGTACATAGAGAAAAGAAATAAGCTATTCACACGAATAGTTTTTTTTCTATTTATGTGGATTAAAGGTACAGAAGACGTTTCCAATATATACATTATTAAACGCTTTGATGCAGTAATGTTAATAGATCCTTCCTATAATTTGGAAACAGTATTAGAAATGATAAAAGGGTACAAGATTCTAGGTATTTTATTGACCCATGCACATCATGATCATATGGGGTTGATTGGAAAATTCGATTGTCCTATTTATATGCATAGAGCTGACTATCAACTCTTTTTAAATGATGATCTAAATGGATATAATGAATTTAAAGTAGAAAAACCTTATCAACCAAAAGACCTGTTTATAAAGTTTGTGGATGATGAAACACTAATTCCTTTTATGGATTCGACCATCAAAGTAATTCATACACCAGGTCATACCAAAGGCAGTGTTTGTTATTATTACCGTGATGGATTATATACAGGCGATACTTTATTTAAAGATGGAATAGGAAGAACTGATTTACCAGGGGGATCCTCAGGTCAACTTCATCGTTCGTTAAAAAAGTTATTCACGAGTATTCCTGCAAAAACAAAGGTTTATCCTGGTCATGATGAACCATCAACGATTCATGAAATTAAGTTAAAGAATAAATCAGTAGAAAATATTGTTAAACGATAATGCTCAAATTGAGCATTTTTTCTTTAATTATAATATTTCTTCCTTATTTATAAATATATGATTGTTTATTTATAATATGTAGCGTATAATTAGATTTAATCTCTAAAGGAAGTGGTACGATGAATGATATTAAAGAGTTAACAAACTTTGCAAAAGAAGAAGCATTGGCCTATCAATTATATAGAATGGTTGCGAAAAAGCAGAAAAAGGAAGAACATAAAATAATCTTAAATAAGATTGCGGAACAAGAAAAAATTCATTTGAATAAATTTAATACTGAACTTGGGAAAAATATTAGTGTTGAAGATTATTCGAGAAGGCAGTACCGTAGAAACAAATTTTTGTTTAAACTATTTGGCAGTATTTTTATCTTAAGGTTATTTGAAAGAAGAGAAGAGAAGTCAAGAATTAAATATGCTAAATTTATTGAATCTTACCCTGTTTTAAATGAGATCATAAGAGAAGAAAAAACACATGCATCTAAACTAGATTCAATCTTAAAGGATGAAAAATTATTATACGCATCGTCCATTGTTTTGGGAATGAACGATGCTTTAGTTGAAATGAGTGGGGCGATTGCGGGGTATACCTTCGCGTTAGAAGACACAAGACAAATCGGTATTATTGCGGCTATTACTGGTGTTGCAGCGGCTTTATCGATGGCTTCAAGTGAATTTTTAAGTGCTAGACAAGATAGTCACGCACATCCGATAAGAAGTTCTTTTTACACAGGATTAACCTATTTGATTGTCGTGAGTTCAATGATATTACCTTATTTAATCATAGGTAACAAATTTATCGCACTTGGTGCAATGTTGAGTGTTGTCGTAATAATCATTTATTTATTTAATCTTTATATTAGTATTGCTAAAAAGCAAAGTCTGATTAAAAACTTCTTGATTATGGTCATCATAGCACTAGGCGTCTCATTTGTTTCATTTTTAATAGGTCTTTTGATCAATAAAATATAAAAAAACAATTTAATGATTTAATAATTGAACGCTTAGTATCGCAAATTAAGCGTTTTTTATTTTTAATTTGCACTAAACGCTTGACAGTGCCAAAACTTTAAGTTATAATAAATCCAGACTTTGAAAAAGTCAATTTTGTGAGGTGATGACGTGTTATCGAATAGACAAAAGTTAATCTTAAAAGCCATTATTGAAACATACGTTCAAACAGGTGAACCGGTTGGTTCAAAGGCTTTGACGGATTGGCCGTATCTTGATTATTCTAGTGCAACCATTAGATATGATATGCAAACGTTAGAAGAACTAGGGTATTTAGAAAAGACACACACCTCAAGTGGTAGAGTGCCATCTAATATAGGGTATAGGTATTATTTGGAAAATCTTGTCACAAGAGATTCTGAAATTGATACGTTATTCCCATTAATAGATAAGGTATTTGAGCAATATCAAAACAGTAGAGAAGTTGCTGTTAAAGCAGCGATTGATTTACTAAGTGAGTTAACCAGTTACACTTCAGTGGCTTTAGGACCTAATGAAGCTTTAACAAGAATCAAAAAAATCGATTATGTATCATTAACAGATGATGATGCAGTAATACTTATTGTGACTGATAGAGGAAACGTTCACTCACAAGTTTATAGGTTAGATGATAATGTATCTAAAGATTATTTTAAAAAGTCTGTTCAAACCTTAAATGAATTATTAACTAATCAATATCTTAAAGATGCGAAAAAGATTTTATCTAGAATCCATACAGAAGAAAATATTATTGATTATTTGGATTATCAAGAAAAAATCGTCGATGCGTTTATTGGTGCCTTCACTCAAATGAGCAAAGAAGATGTTTACCTAGCGGGACTTGGTAACATGTTAACTCAAGGTGAGATTGAAGATCCAAATGAAATGAAGAATTTGATGACCATGCTAAGTAGGCAAGAAGTCTTAAAAATTATTGGTCACACCAATAAATTAAGTTTTAAGATTGGTAGTGAAGCTGAGTTTATGCCTAGCAACAAAGTTACGATTATCTCAGTACCATATGCTATTAACGAAGATGAAACAGGCACTATCGCTATTATCGGACCAACTAGAATGGACTACGCAAAAGTAATTCCATTATTAGAATATATTGCTAAGAATATAACAAAATTATATAAGAAATGAGTGAAAAAATGAAAGACGAAAAAGACACTGTTAAAGAATTTGAAACAGAAGAAATCCTTGAGTCTGTTGAAGATGAGAAAACAGATAAAAAGAAAGAAAAGAAAAAATCTGAAAAGCAAAAACTCTCTGAAGAGATTGAAGCTTTAAAGTTAGAAAACTTAAGATTAAATGAAAAAACATTAAGAGCTATTGCGGAAACTGAAAACTTCAAAAAGAGAATGATTCAGGAACGCGATAATGAAAGAAAGTATTCTAATCAATATTTAATTGAAGAATTACTACCAGCATTAGACCAATTAAATCTAATTGTTAATTTGAATGTAGAAGATCCAACTCTAAAGAATTATTTGATTGGATTTAAAATGATTAATGATCAAATATTTAATATCCTTGAAAAAGATGGTTTAAAACAAATTGTTACAAAAGATCAAAAATTTGATCCTAAATATCACTATGCAACAGAAAAACAAAGTGATAAGACCAAAGAAGAACAAATTATTTTAGCAACTACCCAAACAGGGTATATGTATAAAGAAAGAATTATCAGACCTGCCATGGTTATAGTGAATGAATGGAGTGATGAAAATGGCAACAACGAATAAAATTATTGGTATCGACTTAGGAACTACAAATAGTGTTGTTTCTGTAATGGAAGGTAAAGATGCGGTTGTAATCCCAAATGCTGATGGATCAAGAACAACCCCAAGCGTTATCGCCTTCAAAGATAATGAAATTAGTGTTGGTGAAGTGGCAAAGCGCCAAGCCATCACAAACCCTAACACCGTCTCTTCAATTAAAAGACATATGGGTGAAGGAAATTATAAAGTAACTATTCAAGGTAAAGAATATACACCTCAAGCTTTATCAGCGATGATCTTACAGAACTTAAAGGCTACAGCTGAAGCGTATTTAGGTGCAACAGTATCTAAAGCAGTTATTACAGTACCTGCATATTTTAATGACGCTCAAAGACAAGCAACTAAAGATGCTGGTAAGATTGCAGGACTTGAAGTACTTCGTATTATTAACGAACCTACTGCAGCTGCCCTAGCTTATGGTATTGATAAGATTGATAAAGATTTAAAAGTTTTAGTATTTGACTTAGGTGGTGGTACATTTGACGTATCTATCTTACACTTAGTTGAAGGTACTTTTGATGTATTATCAACAGCTGGAGATAACAAATTAGGTGGGGATGACTTTGACGAAAGAGTTATGAACTATATTATCTCTGAGTTTAAGAGAGAAAATGGTATTGACTTATCTAAAGACAAAATGGCTGACCAACGTCTAAAAGACGCTAGTGAAAAAGCGAAGAAAGAATTATCTGGTTTATCAACCACACAAA
>CAYJBF010000088.1:0-4414 GCA_964368415.1 uncultured Acholeplasmataceae bacterium
CTTTTTAAGATCACAAATTGATTATGGTAGGCTTTTTCTTTAGTTATAACATAATTAATGTCGGTAACTTTTTCATCATTTACCATTACAGCACCACTTGTTACAAACTGTCTTGCTTCACGGTTTGATGAGGCTAACTTAGTTTGTGTTAATGCTGTTAATATGCCCGTATAGTCTTCTACAGTAATAGAATCTAAAGATTTAGATGCCATATCTAATTCTTTTAAAGATAACTTCTCAAATGTCCCATGGAATAAACAATCCGTTACATTTAATACTTCTTTTAAGGCTTGTTCACCATGAACTAGGGCCGTAATACTTTCGGCTAGAGCTTTTTGTGCGATTCTTGTTTCTGGTGATTCCTTAGAAGCATTCAAAAGCTCTATAATTGTTTCGGGTTCAAATAGGGTTAACATTTTTAAATAAGTTTCAACATCTTGATCAGCCGTATTTAAGAAATATTGGTACAGTTCATAAGGTGAGGTTAATTCTTTATCTAACCAAATTGCCCCTGATTCACTCTTGCCGAATTTAGTTCCATCACTCTTTAATAATAGCGGTGAAGCCATACCAACTGCTTCATTATCATCTCCAAGTTGTTTTCTAATTAATTCTAACCCCGAAGTAATATTTCCCCATTGGTCAGAACCCCCAAATTGAATTTTAACGTTTTGTTCTTGGTATAATTTTAACCAGTCTATAGATTGGAGAATCATATATGAAAACTCAGTATAACTAATCCCTGTTTCAAGTCTTGCTTGAACCGTTTCTTTAGCCAGCATATAGTTTAAATTAAAGAATTTTCCGTAATCTCTTAAAAACGAAATCACATCAATTTTCCCAATCCAATCATAGTTATTCACATAAGTTGCATTTGGTAGAAATTGACCAATTTGCTTTTTAATTAATTCCGCATTCTTTAAGGAGGTTTCTAAACTTAATAATTTACGTTCTGAAGTTTGTCTTGGATCACCAATTAAACCTGTAGCACCACCAATTAATACCACTGGTTGATGACCATGTTTATCTAACAACATTATTCTAACTACTTGGACTAAATGGCCTACTGTTAATGATTCACCGGTTGGGTCAAAGCCACAATAAAATTTAACACTTCCTTCATTTATGTGTTTTTTTGCTAATTGTTCATTTGAAACATCTTTAATGAGGCCACGCCACATCAATTCATCATATAATTTCATACAATACTCCTTCATATTTAATTAAAAAGCCCTTAGATAGACTAAGGGCTAGTCCTAAAGATTATAATCAATTCTGGACTTTTTTTCAATCTATTTTGTTTTTAGCTTGGTTATAAAGATTGTCTTCTAACAATGAAATGATTTAAGATAATCTTTACTTCTTCAATTTCTTCTTTATTCATTAACTTAGTTAACAAACGCATTGCGACTGCACCAATGTCATAAACTGGAATATCGATTGAAGTTAAGGTTGGTCTAGATAGTGTTGCATATTTCGTGTTTTGGAATCCTGCAACCGCAACTCTACTCGGTACTTCAAGTCCGTTTTCTCTCACTATATTCATAAATGATACCGCGATAGAGTCTCTAACCCCGATAGCCCCATCAATTCGTTTATCTTTAAAATAACCGAAAAAGTGTTGTCTGTTGACATTAGTTGAACCACTGGTTCTAAAAATCTTTGGTTCTAGATTTGCTTCTTTCATCGCTTTTTCATAGCCTTGTTCTTTTTTATCATTTACAGAGTAGTTTCTGACTGTTGATAACATGTAAATATCTTTTTTACCTGTTTCAATCATTAATTTAGTAATTTCATACCCTGCTTTTTCATAATCGATAGAAACACTTGGTACACTATCTACATCATAAAGAACGTTAGCTAAAACAAGCGGAACATCATTTTGCTCACAAATATCGTTTACCATTTTTAATTGATTGTGTTCTAGCTCATCATTAAGTAATAATAACCCATCTACTTGTTCCGCAATGATTATTTTCATCTGTTCGTTTAAATCAACATTTTCAGGCGTTGTAAAAAGTTTGATGGAATATTTGTATTGTCGTGCAATATCACTAATACCACCAAGCATTTCTGCAATACTTGCTCTGGTCAGATCACTCACTAAAACACCTACAGTGGTTGTTTTTCTACTTGCTAGTCCTCTAGCAATGGCATTTGGACGATAACCTAAATCGTCAATAACCTTCAAGACTCTGTCCCTTGTTTCTTTTTTAACTTTCTCAGGATTGTTTAATACTCTTGAGACCGTTGCTAATGAAACATCAGCAGCTAATGCAACGTTGTAAATTGTAACTTTATTGCTCATTTTTTCACCTTCTTAATCACAATATAGTATAACACAATATGTAAAGGCTTTCAATTGGTAAATGAAAAATTTTCATACTTTGTAAAAAACAATCCAACTTAATACTATTTAATGAATTTTGATACCTAAACTTCAAATCAACCAATACAAAAAATAGAGGAAACGATAAATGAACCGAACTCGGAGTTTAAAAAACATAAAATTAATCATTTTTGATTTAGATGGTGTTATTGTTTCAACTGATCAATTACACTTTCAAGCTTGGCAAGAAATTACCTTAAAAGAAGGTGTTTATTTCGATCACTTAATCAACAACCATTTAAGAGGGTTATAAATTAGGAATAGGTTCATCTAGTAAAAATGCTAAACTAATCTTAATTAAACTACATTTGATTGATTATTTTGATGTCATTTCAGATGGAACCAATATTTCTAATGGTAAACCTCACCCCGAAGTATTTTTATATGCGAGTCAAATGCTTAAAATCAATCCCGAAGACTGTGCGGTAGTGGAAGACAGTATCTCTGGAATTATAGCTGCTAACACTGCCAAAATGATCTCAATTGGTTTTAAAGAAGCAAGTACTTACCATAGATCAGCCTATAAAATAAACACTCTACTTGATTTAAAATATCTATTTTAATTAGTTACATGAAATAATGACACCCTCAAAGAACAATATGATTTAAGAACTATTCACTAATAAACGCATCGTTAGAATGACATTAATCACCAAATCTATTTAACTGAAATTAGTTTTAGTAAAAATCTATTGAACCTAATTGATTTAATTGTTGAACTCAGAACTCTTCAATAGTATAACACAGAATGAAAAGGCTTTCAACGATATTTTAAATCATCATTTAGTGTATTACAATAGTTTCTAATAAGATTTAATATGCCTGTAAAAAGAAAAAAAACGTCCGCAGACGTTTTTCTTTTTTTACACTGTTCTTTTTTCTTTAATTCTTGAAGCTTTTGCAGAAAGTGTTCTAATGTAGTGAAGCTTAGCTCTTCTAACGAGACCGACTTTCGTAACTTCTAGTTTATCGATGATTGGTGAATGAACAGGGAATGTTCTTTCTACTCCAATACCGTAAGAAACCTTACGAACTGTAAATGTTTCAGATATACCGCCACCTTGACGTTTAATAACTAAACCTTCAAATAACTGAATTCTTTCGCGGTTACCTTCTTTAATTTTAACAAATACTTTTACTGAGTCACCCGCTTTAAATTGAGGGACATCTTTCAAGTATTCTTTCGTAAGTTCAGCAAACAATGCTTGGCCTTTTTCTCTTGCCATAGTTTTCAACTCCTCACCTGAAGCGTTCATAAAAGGATTTTTTAGCGGACCGCCTTAACCGATATACGGCATTTAGAATTATAACATAGGAGCTACTTACTTTCAAGTAAAACTTTCATTTAGTAATTAACCCTAAAATTTAACAACCTTCTGGATTTTCAATTGGACAGGTATCTCCACCTGGAGTTACTTCCATCATCATATCTTTGGCATCAAAGAAAGTAAATAATCTTTCAAAACTGATTGAGACAGATTTTACATTATAAAAGCCTAAACCTTCAACAAATGCGGCAGCTTCATTGGTTTTCTCTGTGTCTCCACTCATTAAAATAATCATATTCCATTTAGAAACACCCTCTAAGAACGATTCTAAATCAGTTCTTGATTCATTTAAGAAGCCCTTAATAAAGGATTCATTATAATCAACTTCATTTCTTAAATCAATGAAATAATAATTTTTGAACTTTTCTTCTTTTGCTTGAATCAGTATGTCATAAAGTTGTTGTTCTTCTGTCCAGGTTTCGTTTAAAGCATTATTTTTCATTGAACTATTTGCTAAACAACCAGTTAAAACCAACAAACCAAATACTAATACAATTAATTTCTTAATCATGGTTTTCCTCCTTTAATGAATCTATGAACACTTTATCACTTTTTGTCAAAGGATAATCTTTAAGTAAATCTGGTCTTTTTAAATAAGTTTCTTTTAGTGCCATTTCATGACGCCATTTTCTTATGTTTTCATGATGTCCTGATAATAACACATCCGGAACCTTAAAGCCTTCGTATTCTTGAGGTT
>CAYJBF010000089.1:0-4405 GCA_964368415.1 uncultured Acholeplasmataceae bacterium
AACTATTTTATTGTATAATAAGAGATGGTGATATTGTGAATTTAAAAAAAATCGTTTTAGGCGATTATCAAAGTAATTGCTATATTTTATACGATAACTTCAAGGCTATGATTATAGACCCTGGCTATGAATCTAATGAATTACTAACTTTTTTAGATGAAAATGGTTTGCAAGTTGAAATAATTTATGTAACACATGGTCATATAGACCACATTGGTGGGGTCAATGCCTTAAAAAGAAAATTCAAGGAAGCGACTACGTATGCCCCTATTAAAGATCAATATTGGTATTCTAGAAACCCGAAATATGGCCTACAAGAGACTTTAATCGTTGATACTTATGTCAGTGAAGGGGATATTGTTTTATTTTTAGATAAACCTTTTAAAGTGATAGAAACCCCAGGTCATTCTTATGGGTCTACGGTTCTATACTTAGATAAAGTTCTTTTCTCTGGTGATACTTTATTTAAAAACTCAATCGGTAGAACCGATTTATACTTGGGCGATTTTACCGCAATCATGCATAGCATTAAAAACAAGATTTTAACTTTACCAAATGATACGATGGTTTTCCCAGGACATGGTCCGGCAACAACTATTAAAGATGAAAAAGACAATAACCCATTTATTAAGGAGTACTTATGAACAAATTAGAAACTTTCTTAGAATCCCACTTTTACCCATTGATTGTCTGCTTACTCGCCTTTGTTGCTTGGGCCGCTGATGGTCCTTATCAATTTGTTAATTATGGTATCGTAGTCCTGTTCTTGTTAACTTCCGCTATTTTAATGGCATTATTCAAAGATACTTCACACGCCATTCCCCTGTTTTTTAGGGTTAATGTTTATGGTGAACATCGAGAAATTAGGGCTTAAAGATATTCAAAAGTTTAGTCCTATTTATATCTTAGTCTTTCTTGTCGGTGTTTCTCTTTTAGTTCATTTAATGCGGTTTAGACCAAAATTAAAGTGGGGTATGTTACTACCAGGATTCTTATTACTGGCCATTAGTTATATTATTCCTATTTATTATGTATCCTATTCAACCACTTTATTTGTCATATCTATGATTGGGTTTGTTTACCTAGCTGTGTATATCTTTTTTGGATCAACCGCTCAAAATAAAACAGATAAAATATTAACCTATTTCTTTTATGCCTCATTAATAATCTTAGCTCAACTCATCTTTGTTGAAATAAAGGGATATATAAGTTACGACAACACTTTATCTTATATTGAAAAGATTAAAAAAGGCATTAGTAGTTCTTGGGGTAATGGTGACTTTGGTTATGGTAATATGAATGATTTAATTATTTTCTTTACTTTAATGGCCTCAGGTCAACTTTACTTAATTTTAAAACATCCAACCAAATATTTCTTATGGGTTTTCCCGTTCTTAAGTATTTTAGCTGTGATTTTTAGTGGTTCAAGAGGCGGGTATATTGCCTGGGGATTATTGTTGTTAATGTTCTTTGTGTTACTGGTAACATTTGGAACTAAGAAACTGGTTGTCACAGGATCTATCGTAATCGGCACCGTCTTAATCTTGCTTTTCGCAGTTCCTGAGTTACTATCAACCCTTTATGACGTATTCATTCAAGGTGGTTTAGACGCTTTAGATGTTTTTTCTAGTTCAAGAATTACTCTATATAAGGATGCTTGGAAAGTATTCTTAGAAAATCCAATATTCGGTGGGGGATGGATGTCTAACCCTGACATGGGCAATCCTGATAGAATTCAAATCTATCACTCTACAATCTTCCACACATTAGCTATTTCAGGGTTATTTGGGATGTTTTCACTAATTGTTTATGTGTTTTCAATCCTAGTCTTATTTGTCAAAAAAATGAGCTTAAACGTAGCCATATTAGGTTCAGCTTGGCTTGTGACCATGATTCATGGATTAATTGATAATACCGTTCATATGATTATCTATACGTTAATCACAATTATCATTTTTACCAGTATTGAACGCGAGGAAAATACGGTTAACAATGCGGTAGATTTAAACATAAACCATATCGAATACTTAACAGAGTAGAAAAAAAGCACTTAATGTGCTTTTTTTAAAACTATTCATTGTGTCTTAAGGCGTTAACTGGATGTTTTCTAGCTGCCATTGCGCTTGGAATTAACCCAGCAACAAACGTTAATATAATCGAAATAATGATCATAACAACCGCATGAACAATGGTCATTTGTAAAACATTGCGCATCATAGGTTCAATATTTAAAATAATTCTATTAATTGGGAATGTTAAAGTATAACTAATTAACGACCCCATCAAACCACTTATAAGTCCAATTAAGAATGTTTCACTATTAAAGACACGTTTGATGTCTTTTTTTCTTGCCCCAAGGGCTCTTAAGATACCTATTTCTTGAGTTCTTTCAATAACACTAACATAAGTAATGATTCCAATCATAATTGAAGATACAACTAAACTTATTGAGGCAAATACCACTAATACAATTTGAATCATGTTAACCACTTGACCTAAAGTATTACCAACGGTTTCGGCAATGTCTGTATATAAAACACGATTTAAACTATCATCATCAAATTGACGGTTATAGGCATCTAATACTTCTCTGATGGCTTGTTTGTCTTCATAGCTATTGGGATAAATTGCAATCATCACAGGGACGTCATCAACCCCTAAGTAGATTAAAGCTTCTTGTCTTCCTACATAAGTACCATTTAGAGGGTTATATTGAAACGGGGTCCCTGCATTAACGCCTGGCAAATCAAATAAGAAATAAGTCGCTGTTTGTTGTTCTAACCCGATATCACTAGATTGTGCCATAGTAATAAATGCTTCCGCAATCGTTTGAGATCCATAAATACCGTCTTCTAACGCAAATGTCACATCATCTTTAGTTTTCAAAACCCCAACTACTTCTAATTTTAATCCATTTTCAAACGCATTCGTTAAATCGGTGTTGACTCGATAAACTGGTTTATCTGGATTGGTTATATCTCTAGTATAGTAATCATTATGTTTAGGTAGAATAAGATGTTTTCCTATAACATCTTCATAACTAATATTTTTTAAATCATCATAACCTAAGGCTTTTAAAACACGTTCATCTACTTGATAAAAGTTATTTACTAATATTACAACTTCAAATACATCCGTTCTACTTTGATTTGGAAAATCTCCAACTAAAGGATCATAATACATTTTCATGAAATCAGCATCTAACTGACTATAAACACTTTGACTATCAATAAGATAAGGTTCCTCAGACCCTTTTTGTTGAACAAAGACTGGATTAAATCCGTAGCCCAGTTCAATCGAATTATGAGTCTTTGGATCTAAGTTTTCTTTTAAGTATTCTATATAATCTTGTGTTATTGGATTAAAGTAAGTTGATTCATTTGTTATTTCTTCTCTATTGTACGTTTGAAACACACCCGTATCAACGGGTTCATTCAAATACTGTCTAATATTCAAATCACGGTGTACCTTAGATATCATCAGTGGTACACCCGCTAAGGAATCGGTTTCTAATTTCCTTATCAATGAATTAAATCCATTTCCTAATGCCAGTACTAACAAAACCCCAATAATCCCAATTGAACCCGCAAAAGCAGTTGTTAGAGTTCTACCCTTTTTAGTCACTAAGTTTCTAAACGACAACTTGATTGATTGAAGATAACTCATTGACGTTTTCTTTGGTTGATAAATGGCCCCATTACTGGTTTCTACAGATCCAGTTTGGGTATCTTTAATCACATTACCGTCTAATAAATTAATGGTTCTTGTGGCGTATTTGTGTGCTAAATCATTATTATGTGTCACCATAATAACCAAAGTTTCTTTTGAAATTTCTTTGATTAAATCAAGAATTTGAATACTTGTTTTTGTATCAAGAGCACCAGTCGGTTCATCAGCTAAGATTATTTCAGGGTTATTCGATAATGCTCTTGCAATCGCAACCCTTTGTTTTTGTCCCCCTGACAATTGGTTAGACTTTTTATACATTTGATCTTCAAGTCCAACACGTTTTAATACTTCAATGGCCCTTTCACGGCGTTCTTTAGGCGAAACACCACTTAAAGCCATCCCCATTTCAACGTTCTCAATAATAGAAATGTGATTAATCAAATGATAGTTTTGGAAAATAAACCCAACCTTATTATTACGGTAATAATCCCAATCGTTATCTTTAAAGTTCTTTGTTGATTTACCTTCAATAATTAAATCTCCAGCGGTGTATTGATCTAACCCACCGATAATATTAAGTAATGTCGTTTTACCACAACCGGACGGCCCTAATATAGCCACAAATTCCGCTTTAGAAAACGTTAGATTAATATCATGTAACGCTGTAAAGTCACTTCCTGCAATTTTATAATTCTTTTTAATTTGTTTTAACTTAAGCATAAAAAAACACCTCACT
>CAYJBF010000090.1:0-4403 GCA_964368415.1 uncultured Acholeplasmataceae bacterium
TTTCATGGATTGTTCCAAAGAATCACCACTCGGTAGAAGGAGTCTTTGTTATGACGATGTTGCATTAGAAAAAAGACGTCAAAACAAACCAAGCGGTTCTGCTCAATCTTTGGCTAAAAAGATTGGTATAACCTTATTAAATTATGATGAATACACATTTCTTCAAAGCTTACAAGAAGTTGACACTAAAACCTCTTCGTGGTTAGAAACCCCAATCGACATTCGCTCACTTGGTGGTGCACTTTATGGGGAATTCCGTTATAAAACTGTCTTTTTAGGTCACAATGGCGCTGATTCTTATTATGGGGTAAGAGGGTTTAGAGGCTCACTTAAAGTTTAAAAAAGTCCAGAAATGGACTTTTTTATTTATTTAGTAGGATTATTCTAAAAAGAATCCATAATCTAAGATAATATTGCCTTCTTGATCTTTTTCAGTAAACCTTTGATGGTTATACCTTTCAAAGAAATGGACTCTATTTTGATTATCCACTTTAACCGGATTAAAATTAGCTAACCTTAACATATCTAAAACATCTTGATGTTTATTATAGATATCAGGTTCTTTTCCTTGAATGTAACAAACCCCAACATTGGAAGGTTGTAAGTCTAAGTAATCAAAGCCCTCAGGAACTGGTGTCCAGGGTTCAAAAAACATGCCAATCCAATATTCAAAAGATTCATTAAAATCTAATACGTCATAGCGCATAAACCCTAAATAACCATTTTCAATGTCTTGTTTAGGGTTAATCGATTTTAATATCTCAAACCATCCAAAATCAAACCATTGACCCCAAAGATGCGAATAACCGCCATCTTCTTGATTTCTATGATGGTTTGAATACTTTTTTCCTATCAGCCTAACCTGTGGAAATGATTCTTTAACCGATTTAATAATTTTTGCAGACATCCTTATTCGCTTCTTTCTAAACGTACATCTACATCATTAACATCTTTAACCATAAAATAATCTTGTGCCTCATTTAGTATTAAATTACGTTTTTTAAACCGGCTTAAAATGGTTGAATATTCTCTATTTGGTACTTTTATTGTGTAGTTTAAGAGTCCTGCTTGATTAGGGGCTCTTTTTTTCGCATCTGGACCATTCCATAAATTATAAGCAATATGGTGATGATACCCTTGATCAGAAATAAAAGATGCTTGATCTCTAAAATCCATTTGTACTTCATACCCTAATGTATTAACAAAAAATTCTTTCGCGTTTGTTAAGTCATTGACATGGAAATGAACATGTCCCATTACCGTATCAAAAGGTAATTTATTTGGCGCAAGTGGATCTAATTGTTTTAATACATCTTTGTAATCTAACATTTTAGTTACAAAACCTACTTGACCCATCGTTTTACCATTTAAGTCTCTATCTACTGCTATTTCAATACCATTATTATCTGGGTCTTCTAAATAAATAGCTTCACTAATCTCATGATCTGACAACCCGGTTACAGGGTATTGATGCTCAATTAAAATTTGAATCACTTTCGCCAAATCACTTCTATTTGGTAATAGTAAAGCAAAATGGTATAACCCAACATTATACTGCGCTGGGATTGCACCCTTTTGTTCAACTAAAGTAACCAATACATCTTTTTGATTGGCTGTTAAATAAACTTTGTTGTCTTCTTCTTTTGAAATACTAAATCCTAAAATATCTTGATATAGTTTTAGTGATTTTTTTATATCCGAAACCAATAATTCAACATGGCTTACATACATCACATTTTTGTTATGATAGTTTTTCATTATTACACCTCTTTCACATATTTATTATAAAATACACGTCTACTATTTGAAAATGAAATGCAATTTTCATTTTTTTCTGTATTTTAATATTTTGCTATTGACAATAGTGTATGACTTACAGTATTATAAAAATAAGAGGTGATTATATGGATCAAAAAGCAATTATTGCCAATTTGTTGGTCGAACTTAAACGAGGAACACAAACTTTAGCGGTACTTTCTCTTTTTAAGGACAAACAATATGGTTATTCACTACTCCAAGCACTTGAAGAAAGAGACATCCCCCTTGAAGCGGGTACGCTCTATCCTATGTTAAGAAGGCTTGAAACCCAAGGTATCCTGACTTCTGAGTGGGATACGGAAGAATCAAGACCTAGGAAATTTTATGCGCTGTCCTTTTTTGGACAAGAAGCCTATTTGAGTTTAAAAGAAGCATACTTCAAAATGCACAAAGATTTGATGGCACTATTAAAGGAGGATACCCATGAATAATCTAATTAACCGTTACGTCTATGATGTAACTAGAAGACTTAAAGAAGAACAAAGGGCAGAAATTGATAAAGAACTAAGAGCCCATATCTACGACATGTTAAACGGCAATGAATCTGAAGAAAACATAAAAAAAGTATTAACCAATCTTGGCTCACCTGCAAAACTGGCATCAAATTATAAAGAACCTAGGTATTTAATTGGGCCTGAATTATTTGATGATTATGTATCAGTACTAAAAGTTGTTTTAATTGTATTTGGGGTAATTGCCTTAATTAGTGGGATTATTCGTATCTTAACCCCTGAAGGCAATGTATTCGAAATTGCAAGTGATGTTATTTTTGGATCTATTGTTGGATCTTTATTTGCAGCCTTTGGGATAACCACCCTTGTATTTGGAATCTTAGAGTACAGACACGTTAAATTAAGACCTGAATTTAAGGTCGAATCACTACCCCAAATTCCTAAAACCCCTTCTAAAACTAACTTAAGGGTAGAAACCATTATTGAGATGATTCTTTCAATCGTATTTGGTGGCTTATTTATTTGGGTACTTATGGTTAACTATGTGGATTTAAATATTAATTTTGACACTGTTCAATTTCAATATACTGGTGCCTTATTAAATAAAGATTTGATGCATATTTTTATTCCGTTGTTTGGGATGTTTATTGTAATTGATAATATCATTAGAGCTTTTAAATTGAAACAAGGTGGTTATTCAACAAAACTACTTCTCTCTTACACGGTGACTGAAATCATGAGTGCTTTGGTCTTTTCACTAATATTCTTACAACCAAACATTGTTGTACCTGAATATATTGACGCCTTAAAGATTTCAACTGGTAATCCAAATGTTTTAAATTCTGTGCTGTGGGTATTTAGAGGCATCATCATCGTCATTTGGATAGCTGTAACGATTGAACAAACAATCTTATGGTACAAAAAATTAAATCAAAAACAATAAGTAAAAGAAAAAGATTAGAGGCACTTGTAATTGCTTCTAATCTTTTTATTTTAATAACTAATCAATTTTTAGAGATTTTCAGGATGTATTTGTTTTCTACATTAAACACTCTATCCCCACTAGCGTGATATTCAACATATTCGGTAATATTTAGGTATTTTACTAATATTTCTATTTTATCTGGTAATTTCATGGGTGAAATCTCCTCTAATTATATTACTTCCTCCATTTAATTTTGTTATATGTTATTATCTAGAGAAAATCAATATGTTAATTCTATTTGAAGCGTATTATCCAAAGTGACTAGTATTTTTAAACAGTAAACCATTCATTATGGAAACATATCACGAAAAGACTGGCTTAGTTAAGATATTATATCGGTTTATCGTAATTTATTTTTCAGAGATTTGATGTTTATACACAAGAAAATATATGCTGAGAGCTTAGTTTAATGACCCACATGATTTTGATATGTTTCAACATTGGGTAAAAAAGTATACATAGAAGCATTTAACCTAATCTTAAGGGGTTATATGCTTCTTTTACTATTGTATGAACTTCTTTGTTACGCTGTTTTTAAAGATAGTAATGTAACGCTCTCTACATGATAAGTTTGTGAAAACATATCTACTGGTGTAACTATCTCGATATTATAATTGATTTTAAATAAGTCAAGGTCTCTTGCTAAAGTGATTGGATTACAAGAAACATAGACAATCTTTTCAGGTTTAATTTTATTTATTGCATCGATAAATGCTTTGTCTAATCCTAATCTTGGTGGGTCAACAATGAGCTTATTGAATCTTTGACTGCTTTGTAAAATAAATTCTTTAGCATCCTTAACAATAAATGTCGCATTATTAATGTTATTTAACCGTTTGTTTTCATTGGCCATGGTAACTGAGTTTTGATTCAGTTCAACCCCGATTACTTCTTTTGCGTGCTTAGCAGCGGTTAAGGCAATCGTCCCAATTCCACAGTAACAATCCAATAAAACATCTATTTGGTTCAAATCTAGTTTTTCTACTGCGATTTGATATAATTTTTCAGTTTGATGTGGATTTACTTGGTAGAAAGTATCTGGACCGATATTGTAATTTAATCCTAAAAGAGTGTCAGTAATTGTCTTTTTACCATAAAGTAACTTAAATTTATTTCCTAAAACCGCACTGGTTTTACGATTATTGTAA
>CAYJBF010000091.1:0-4360 GCA_964368415.1 uncultured Acholeplasmataceae bacterium
CCCATTAAATATTTCTGATAATGTCTTTATCGCTGCGGGGTCAACCGTCACAAAAGATATTCCAAAAGGGTCATTGACCATTGCACGAAGTAAACAAATAGATAAAGAAGATTACTATTTACATTATATAAAATTAAAACCTAAAAATCCTAAAACTGAATAAATAAAAAAACATCCAACTTAATCTCAAAGTGGATGTTTTTTAAGTTTGATTATAATAAACTTGCGGCTTCTTTATCTAAATAAAGTGTTACATAGGGGTGACGTTTTAAAATCGTCACTGGCCAGTTTTCGGATTCTGCACCATCAACTAATTGTTTGATTGCTTGAGCTTTATTAGCACCAAAGGCAATTAAGACAATTCTTTTTGATCTGATGATGTCATTTAATCCCATTGTAACTGCTTTAGTTGGAACTTCGTCGATGGAATTAAAGA
Organism: uncultured Acholeplasmataceae bacterium; assembly: GCA_964368415.1. Classification (GTDB taxonomy): domain Bacteria; phylum Bacillota_I; class Bacilli_A; order Acholeplasmatales; family UBA5453; genus UBA5409. The sequence goes on from CAYJBF010000091.1 coordinate 437, forward strand.
ATCGTGCGTTATCTTTTCTTGTGCTTTCCGCTAATGTAACATAGTGTGTAATGGATTCAAATGGTGTACCTGGTTCATTAAAACCGATATGCCCGTTTGAACCAACCCCTAGAATTTGGAAATCGACTCGGTGTTGTTCAAGAAGATTGGTGTAAGATTCTGGGTTATTTAAATCAGGGAAATGGGTGTTATCTAGATTGATATTGATTTTAGAAAACAAATTGTCATTCATATAGGTATGATAAGATTCTTTGTGCGTTGGCTCTAAATCATAATATTCGTCTAAGTTAAATGTAATAACTTGACTATAATCAGTTTGGTTTTCTTGATGATCTTTGATTAGTTCTTCATAAACACCAAGTGGGGTTCCCCCTGTAGCAAGTCCTAAAACTGCTTTAGGATTTGATTTAACCAAGCGGATTATTTCGTTTGAAACCAGCTTGTTAATCTCATGTTTTTCGTTTATTACTATTTTCATAATTTTTGCTCCTTATATCCTGTATCTTAATAATTAAAAAGTATCTTTAAATTTTTGACACCATAGTATTATACTACTTAATCTATTTTTATGCTATACCCGGGTAAGCTGACCTTACGTTTAATGAGGTAATCATAGATATCGGCTTGAAGTGCCCGTTCGATTGGATAGTGTTGATAATTAGTGGTTGTGAAAATGACTCTAAAGGTAATGCCACCATCAGTCATATCGATAATACCGTGTAATGTTGGAACACCAATCATTTGATCATACTTATAACTAATTGCGTTTAAATGGTCGATAAAGTCATCTCCAAAGATAGATAAGTCAGTTCCGTAAGCTACTTTGAATAAGACAACCCCAGTAGAGTTGTTGCGCGCCATATTTTTAACGGAGCGTATATCACTGTTGTTGACAATCATAACTTCACTCTTCCAGTTTTGAATACGGGTTGTCCGTAAACCAATGCGTTGTACTCTGCCGGAAAATCCGTTATATTCTATTGGTTCACCAACAGAAAATATTCGTTCAGCGACAATAAAGAATCCACTAATTAAGTCTTTAATTAATTCTTGGGCACCAAACCCAACCGCTAACCCAATAATGCCGGCTCCGGCAATAATGGTGGTGATATCAACGCCAAGTTCATTTAGAATAACGATTAACAAGAAAACAATTAAGATAAATCCAGTTAAATTTGAGACCATTTTTGTAATGGTTTCAGCGTGTTTGTCATCTGAGCCTCTAAACCGTTTCGTTAAACTAGAAGAAAAAACGAACGCTAATACTTTCACTAAAGTGTAACCAACAAGAATCCATAATATAATCATTGTAAATCGCATTAAGAAATCAGCCCAAAACGGATTTGTTATTTCTAAAAATTGATCGGTTAACCAAGTTCTAAGTTCAATCATAAAATAAAACCTCCACTACCAAAAACTTTATCAAAATTATTTAAAATTGTCAAATTATATAGGGTTTCTAATTGAAATAAAAGGCAATATGATTTATAATACAATTTACATGAAGTAGGTGGCAACTTGAAAAAAATAGTGTATATCGATTCAAGTGATAATGCTGATATAAAGTATTTAAAAGAATTTGATCGTAAAAACATTTTAAATGAATTAAATTTAATAGAAATTAATGAAGTAAAACTAGCACGTCAAGTCGCTGGTTATTTAAAATTTAAAGACCATTATGATATTTTTATTATCTCATCAAATAAAAGAGTACTTCAAGAAATTTATGCTATTTACCCTTACACAAGATTAATATATGAACCAAAAAGAATGATTAATGATATTGATCGTTTCGCAAAAGAATTATTCTTCCTCCATGCATTTACAGTTTGTTTAGATGTTAGTTATGCCCATCAAAATGTTATAAGAGAGTTTCATTTAAGAGGGATTAAAGTTCTTATTAGGGTTAATAACCAAGTTGATTTATGCCAAGCTATACTTGCGGGTGGAGATGGCGTGTTGGGGGATAACCTAGAAACAGTAGAAATCGATACGGACTTTGCTTTCTTACCTATTATTATTGCCCATCGAGGGGTTCATGAAAATAATGTAGAAAACAGTATTAAGGCAGCTCAAAAAGCTTATAGCGTAGGGGCTGATTATCTTGAAATGGATATTCATATGACTCAAGATAAACGAATAGTAGTTAACCATGATGAAACATTAGGTAGAACCTATAATAAGAATTTTTACATTAAGCGAAATACACTAAAAGAATTGAAACAAGCCAAACAAGTATTTGACGGAGAAACATTAGAAGATACCATTGACACGATTGGTGAATATCACAAACAATTGCCTAAGGATTTTGGGTTCTTAGTAGAATCAAAAATAGATAACAAACGGGCAATTAAAAAACTAGGTAAAGTACTTGCCCCATTTAATAGACCAGTTATGGTAATGAGTTTTTATCCGTTTGCGTTAATTCACGCAAATAGATATATAAAACCTTATATGAACGGGTTTTTAGTAGACTTTAAAGATCACCGAATGAATTTAGAAGGCTTAATTAAAGTTATTAATAAATACCGTCTATTTATTCATCCGTACTATAAACACAATAAACCTGAATATGAATCTGAACTTAAACGAAGAATGGTAGGTTATTCACCTTGGGGTTATCCAAAATTAGAAGCCATAAAAGCCTTAAGAAAAGGCCATGATATGGTGAATTCGGATTACGCCCATCTGATGGGTCATTTACCAAAGAAGTTAATAACCAATAAAGTATTATTGTATCAAATGGATACAACCTTAAACATTGAGTTAAAAGATGAATTAGAAAACAAGTTAAGCTTTGAGACAAAAATCTTATTTAATAACCCACTAGGCTTAGTTATAGAAGATGGGAAAATAGTTAATGCACAAACCACAGGTGAAGCTTACATTTATTTAACCCACCAAGAAACCTTAGAAGGTGTTACAATTACATATTCATCTGATTTAATTCGAGTCATGGTGGATGAGATTCATAATTTTAAAGGAGCATAAAAAACATGGCATTAATTCAAATGAACTTTCATAGTCCAATTTTAGACCAAGGGGTGAATGTTAATATCATTCTGCCTGAAAATAGAGATAACTCTAAACTACAAGTACTATATTTATTACATGGACACTCAGGTGATTATTCAAACTGGGTAAGGTTTTCAAATATCGAGAAATATGTCAGTGGTAAACAAGTTGTAGTCATTATGCCATCAGGCTATAATGTCTATTATACCGATGCGAAAAACTGGGTTAAAGCATTCTCTTATTTAACACAAGAACTTCCAGCGATGATGAATAAAATGTTTGATTTAAATGTACCCCGTGAAAGAACTTATATAGCAGGCTTATCAATGGGTGGTTACGGGGCATTAAAGGCGTTATTCACTTACCCTGAACAATATGGAAAAGCCGCAAGTTTCTCAGGGGCTCTTGATGTTCAAAATATGGTTAATAGGTTAAGTGAAGAAAGAAAAGTTATCTTCCACACAATTTTTGGTGATTCAGTAGATAAAAAAGAAGATTTATTTGAATTATCAAAATCATTTAAACATGAAACAGATATTTATATTTCTTGTGGGACAGAAGATTTCTTATTTCAAGACAACGAAAAATTTATTAAACATTTAACCCATTTAAATATTAAACATACCTACATCACCAAACCAGGAACCCATAACTGGGAATTTTGGGACGAAGAGGTTAAAAACGTTATCGATTTCTTTAAAATATAAGCATAGAAGGTCCCCTTTAAGAAGGAGACCTTTTTTCAAATTGATTAACGTAATAAATGGTGTATAATTTATCTTGATGGGGTAAATAATGCCCTAAGAAGAGGTGTTGGTGAAAATAAGATTAAGATTTTTCTATGAAGATAAAGTTTTTTTAATTGCGTTTATTGCCGCACTGATTTCAGTGTTTTTTGTTCCTTTTAAT
>CAYJBF010000092.1:0-4305 GCA_964368415.1 uncultured Acholeplasmataceae bacterium
CGATATTGGATCTTGGTAAAACAACGTCAATTTCATCCATTTCAGTTGTAGAGGCTTTAATCGCTTCTAAGAAAGCACCCCTCACTGTCCAAACACTACTCTTTCTTTCATCTGTATCAATTAGGTAAGCATCTAATGCCCCTAATTCTACACAAATTTTTGAAGCTTGTTCGATATCACTATCTAGCGCTTCTTGAGTATTTCCATCATAACTTAGTAATAAATAAGCATTATAGTTATCATGTGGAATATGTTTACCTAAGAATTCATTAGAGTAAGATAGGGATGTTTGATCAATATATTCAACCGCCGTTGGGGTAACATGGCGTTTGATTAATTCAGGTGCAGCTGTAATAGCACTGTTTGTATCTTCAAATGGAACTAATAGTGAAGCACTAAATTTAGGTAGGCTTGTAAGTTTTAATGTAATTCCTACAATGATACCTAAAGTACCTTCTGTTCCCACAAATAATTCTTTTAAAGGATAACCTGTAGAATTTTTAACTACTTTTCCACCAGTTTGAATAATTTCACCCGTTGGAAGCACGACTTCTAGTCCTCTAATCCAGTCTCTCGTCACTCCATATTTAATGGCTCTCATTCCACCTGCATTGGTTGAAATGTTACCACCGATGGTGGCAGTCTTTTCACCTGGGTCTGGTGCATAAAATAAACCTTCTTTTTGAACGTGATCATAAATGTCTAATAACATTAAACCCGGTTCAACCGTTAAGGTTAAATTTGTCTTATCTAGTTCAATGATTTTATTCATTTTACTTAAATCAAGTAATATCCCACCATGTACTGGAACACTACCACCAACAAGTCCTGTACCTGAACCTCTTACAGTAACTGGTATATTTTCCTCATTCGCAAAAATCATTAATTTAGAGATTTGGTGTTTATCTTGTGCAACTACCCTAACTTCAGGGTATGAAATGATTGTTCCCATTTCGTCTTTAGCGTATTCTTCTTCGATATTTTCACTAAATACAAAGTTACCTCCAAAAATATCTATAAGCTTGTTAATATCTTCTTTAGTTATTTTTTTAAACATGATTTTCACCTTCTAATAATTCATTCAACTTAGGTAACACTTCATATAAGTCACCTAAAATAGAATAGTGTGAAATATTAAATAAAGTGCTATTTGGATCATTATTAATGGTAATGATCATTTCCGCGTCTTTCATACCTTCAATGTAGTGAACCGCACCACTAATCCCAATATTAATAATAAGTTTAGGTTTAACCGTTCTTCCACTTAATCCCACTTGATGTCTTGCATCAAACCAACCATTTTCAATCAGTGGTCTTGTGCATCCAATATCCGCATTTAATCGCTTTCTTAATGGTTCGATAAGTTGTAAGTCAGCTTCCTTTTTAAATGCTCTCCCCACACAAATTAACACTTCGGATTCACTAATATCTTTGGATTTTGGTTTTGTTAATATTTCTAATAGTTCGATGAATGTATGGTTGTTAAGTTTTTTAACACTTTCATTAACAATGTCACCAAACGGTTCTACTAATTCTGGTTTTTTAAATATTTTATATCTTACGGTTGCCATTTGTGGTCTATGGTTAGTGGTTCTAATTTTAGCCATAACGTTTCCACCAAAGGCTGGTCTTATTTGTAATAAATCCCCATTAGAGTCCATTTCAAGTTTTGTACAATCAGCGGTTAGACCTGTTTTTAATCTCGCGGCCATTCTTGGTCCGAAACTTCTACCTTGTGGTGTTGAACCTAATAAAATCGTAGAAAACTTATGCTTCTTGAAACAGTCTTCAACGATATTCGTATATAACTCAATATTGAAGTGTTCATAGTTATCTGCTTCATATAAATAAACTTTATCTACACCATAAGTTAATGCTTCTTCAGCTAAATGTTTTACATCTTTACCAACAACCAATGCGTAAACAGGGTCTTTTGTAATTTCTGCTAACTCTTTAGCCTTACCAATTAACTCAAAACTAACTGGGTGTGCTTTACCATTTAATTGTTCAACGTAAACCAATATACCTTTATATAAAGATTTATCTATTTTCTTGCGTTCTTCCTCAACTAAGGTACAAACCCCTTCAGGCCCTTTTCTAACACACATCTTACAAATACGACAGTTCGCATTAATGCTTAATAGGTCTTCATTGTAGTCAAACGCATTAAACGGACAAATTTTAATCAGCTTTTCAGCTACATCTTTATTTACTTTTGTATTATCTACTTTTATATATGCCATGGTATCACCTAAATAAATTGACTTTCTTTTAACACATCAAATAACCCTTTAGCCATTTCTGAAGCATCACCTTTAATCTCTTTTGAATCTAATTTAGTATCAGGCGAAAACATCTCTTCTACTTGGGTTGGTGACCCTAATAAGCCGTAATGTTCTAAGGTTTGATCTTTTAAATCGTTAAATCTAATAATATTAATATCTGAATCTTTAGAAGCTTGTTTACGTTTAAACGAAGGAAGACGTGGGGTATTAGAATCTTTTTCAATGGTAATCAGTGCTGGTAATGTCACTTTAACAATTTCATCGTGTGTATCATAACCACTTCTTACAATCACATACTCTTCATGAACTTCTAATATTTCTTTCACATAAGGGACATGTGGAATGGATAAGTTTTCCGCAATCTCAGGCCCCACTTGTGCAGTGTCTCCATCGGTTGTTTGCTTTCCACAAACCACTAAATCAAAGTTTCCAATATGGTCAATTAACTGACTAATAGTATAAGCTGTAGCCAAAACGTCTGCCCCGGCAAACTTTCTATCTGAAATCACTGTCCCTTTATCAGCCCCCATATAAATTGCTTCTTTTAGGACTCTAATCGCACTATCTGGCCCCATAGTTAAAGCATGGATAGAACCACCAATTTTTTCCTTAATTTCAAAAGCGGCTTCTAAGGCAAATAAATCAAAAGGATTTAACTTAACGTTTTTACCATCTCTAATCAAGTTACCTGTAACCGGATCAATTTTTACATCACTTGAAGCCGGCACTTGTTTAATACAAACCATAATATTCATTTATACATCACTCCTAATCGTTATACTATAATCCTTATGTATTGTAACCGGTTTGAACTGAAAAAAACTAACAAAACATGAAATAACTGTTTTAAAAGTAAAAGCACTATCGACTTTGATAGGGCTTATTACGTGTTTTTCAATTTTAACAATCTAAAAAGCTTGTTTAACAACTTTTTTACTTAATTCTTCAACATTAAACGCTTCTGCGTATAGGGTTCTTGCTTCACAACCACGGACTCGCATTAAAGCTTGATAATAATCTTTATACTTAAAAGACGTACTATTTACCGCAAACCAGTGTAAATCTATGGCTTTTTGCCATAACTTAAATCCTTCTTCACTCACATTCACGTAAACATAAGGTTTAAAGTCGACAGGATCTTCCCAGTTTTCTGCATAATAAGGGCCTGCTGCATAATGAGCAGGAAGGTCTCTTTCAATGGATCTTAAGCCCGCATAAAACTGTGCATCTTTTACAATATAGTAGGTTGATTCATGGTCTTTATGCATGGAATTTTTCCAGTGCGTAATAAGAATGTTTGGTTTGTATTTTCTAATTAAATCCGCTACTTCAAACTTCACTTTTTCAGTAACTTCTAGTTGACCGTCTTCATAGGGTAAAACAATACTAATGCCGCCTAACATGTCCGCAAATGCTTTCGCTTCACCTTCTTTTTGTTTACGGTATTCTGCCACACTTAAATGAGGCGGGTTCCCACGTTCGCCTCCGGTTAATGCGACCGTAATAATCTTGTGTCCTTCTAAACTCATGGATGCTAACACGCCACCACAAGTGAGTTCCATATCGCCTATATGTCCACCAATTGCCATAATTGTTTTCATAGTTTTAATCCTTTCCTCATATCAGCCCAAGTTCTAACTATTTTAAAGTCTTCCCCTTCATACATATTTCTAGCTGGATTATTTATTCCGGTAAACAATGTCATATATTCTGCCCCTAATTCCTTTAACCCCATCACAAGACTCGCAAATAGTGCTTTTCCTAAACCATGCCCACGGTAATCTGAATGGGTTCCAATTCCCGCAAAATAACCCCTTTTACTTTCTTGAACTCTTAGTGGTCCAGTAAAACCAACCACTAAATTATTAATGGTGGGAACTAAAATAGTATTCTTCTCTTTGAACTGTTCGGCATGACCTAATATTTCAGTTTTCCAACCTTCACTATTCAAATTATCCATAAGCTCTTTTAACCCATGGTGTTTATTCGGATTATAATAAGAGATTTCAAATCCATTTTC
>CAYJBF010000093.1:0-1999 GCA_964368415.1 uncultured Acholeplasmataceae bacterium
TTCTTATGTATTAAAAGTCTTAAACTATTTAAAATAACTAAAATTGTAGACCCTTCATGGGCAATGACCCCAATTGGAATCTCAACCTGACCAAAAATATTTAATGTTAATAGTGTTAAGATAACCCCTAACGAGAAAACAATATTTTCAGTGGTGATAACACGCATTTTCTTAGATAATTTGATCATTTTAGTGATGTTCATTAAATTATTATTCATAAACACCATGTCAGCCGTTTCTAAGGAAACCGCAGCACCACTTCCCATGGCACCCCCAACATCACTAATTGCCAGTGCCGGTGCATCATTAATCCCATCACCAACCATTAATACTTTGTGCCCTTGTGCTTGTAAGTCTTTCACCACATCCACTTTTTGTTCAGGAAAACACTCACTAACCACTTGTTTGATACCTAAATCTTTAGCGATATTTTCAGCAGTATACTTATTGTCTCCCGTTACCATAACAGTTAATAGACCCAGCTTATTTAAAGCTTCAATGGCTTCTTTAGAATCTTCTCTTATCGTGTCCTTTAATTGAATGATCCCTACCATCTTATTGTTTTTAGCAACATTTACGATGGTATTGCCTTCTTCCCTTAGGGTTTTAATATCAAGTTTACATTTATCGCACTTTTCTACATCAAAACGTCCAACCAACCAATAATCTTCACCGATGGTAGCTTCAACCCCAAACCCAGGTTTTTCATGGGTATCAATTTCATAATAAGACGAATCTTTAAAATGATTAATAATTGCTAGAGCTAGTGGATGTGCTGATTGACGCTCAATAGACACAACCGCCTTAATAAATTCTTCATCCGATATCCCATAAGTATTAAATCCTACCACTCTAGGAGTTCCTTCAGTAATAGTCCCTGTTTTATCAAATAATACTGTATCAATATCTTTAATTTTTTCTAATGATGGTCCACCTTTGATCAAAATACCTTTTCTTGCCCCGTTCGATAAACTTGCTAATATCGCAGGTGTGATACTGGCTACTAATGCACAAGGTGAGCCCACCACTAAAACTATAATACCTCGTTCCATTGAAACAGCCCACGTCCACCATCCCATTAAGGCAGGTACAACCATTAAGAACACAGAAAACAAAATTACCGCATAAACATACCATTTTTCAATTTTTTGGATTAATGTCTCAGCTGGTGTTTTAAAAGATTGTGCTTCACTCACAAAATTAACAATCTTTTGCACAACAGTATCCTTGGCACTGGTGATTACTTTTACTTCTATAGTAGAAGTTTTATTAATGGTTCCAGCATATACCTTATCCCCAATTAGTCTTTCCTTAGGTAAGAATTCGCCTGTAATCATCGATTCATCAATAGAGGTATTACCCTTGGTAATTAAACCATCCACTGGAATTTGTTCGCCAACTTTAACCATCACTATGTTGCCGATGTGAAGATCTTTAACAAAAACCGTCTCTTGTCCATTTTTTGTTAATAAAGTTGCTTTTTCTGGTGCTAAATTCATTAGTTGCGTCAAAGCTTTCTCACTCTTTAAAGTTGTATATTCCTCTAAAATACCTGATACCGCAAAAATAAAGATTAAAATAGCACCTTCTGCATAATCACTTAAAATAAACGCGCCAATTGCCGCAAGAATCATTAAAATTTCCACGTTTAAAGATTTATGTTGGATGGTTTTAGTAATCCCCTCTTTAGCTTTTGCATAACCGCCAATTAAAAATGCTAATCCAAATACCAACATAATTAACCATTCATATGTAATTGGGTCTGCTATATTTTGTAATACATACCCCGTTATTATTAATATTAATGATATGATTGTAAAGACAATATCTTTAATCACTTTTCTCATAAAATATCTCCCTTATTTATGTCATATGTCTTTATTATATTATAAATAGTTATATATTTATACTAAATAGAGACTTGTTTATAAAAAACATGATTTAGAACGGGGTTTTTAGTTTCACTTTATTTTTTATATAAATAACATCATTCATTAAA
>CAYJBF010000093.1:2099-4282 GCA_964368415.1 uncultured Acholeplasmataceae bacterium
ATTAAAGAAGTAGATTGGGTAGAAAAAAGAATTATGATGACTCAAATACCCGATAAAATAAAACGGGTAGCGGAGATCACAAGAAGTCGTTATGGTTATAAATTAATTAAGGTAAAAAAAAGAAAAGATATCTATCAATATATCTATCCAGCTTTCAAAATGTATAATGTTGCGTTTAATAACTTATATGGATTTTATCCAATCAGTGATAAAGTCATGGATTATTATATTAAACAGATGATTCTTATTGTGAAGCTAGATTATGTTTGGTTTGTGCTCGATAGAGAAGACAATGTGGTGGGCTTCGGATTAATGATGCCTTCTTTGGCTATCCCAAACAAAAAGAGTAATGGCAAATTATTTCCCCTAGGTTTACTTAGAATCTTAAGAACCCTTAAAAAACATGAAGTGGTAGATTTATACTTTATTGCGGTAGATCCAAATCATCATTCAAAAGGCATTCCTGCTTTAATGTTAGAAGATGGCGTAAAAGAGGCTATCAAACATAAGATTAAGTATGCAGAAACTGGTCCTGAACTAGAACTAAATATCCAAATTCAATCTACATGGAAAGATTTTGACTTTATTGAACACAGGCGAAGACGTTGTTATATAAGAAAAATAAAAGGCTGATGTTAGCCTTTTTTTGTTGTATAATTTTTAATTTTAAATCAAATTATCTATATCAACAACGACTTCAATCGTTGAATTAGCAATACCATAATTCATTAATAATACCCTAACTGCGTCTTTAATTTGTTCAATTTCATCTATGTCATTAGAAGACACAATTAAGGTTGCGGCAAAGATACTTCTATCTCCATCTATAGAATGCGTATGAATGTTTACTACTTTATTAACCTTCTCTATTTTTATAATTTTATGTTCTAATACATCAAGATCTAAATATTCAGGCACTTTATTCATCAATACTTTTAGAGATTCGATAAAAGGCGGGATTGCTTTATATAGGATAAACGCCGCAATTAAAATTGCTAATACTGGGTCTAAAATATACCAGTCCCTATACCTTAAAACAACTGAAACAGTTAATACAGCTAACCATCCCAAAACATCTTCCAACATATGCAAAGATAACATCTTTTCGTTTTTACTAGAACCTTTATGCATTAACCATGCCGCAAATATATTAATAATAATTGCTACTACTGCCATAACTAACATCCCGTCATAATTAACCTCAACAGGGTTAATTAATCTTGGAATACTTCTTGAAATTATAAATATAGAGCCAACGATTAATATAAGTCCAGTAATTAATGCACCTAAAACAGAAAATCTACCATACCCATCTTTATATTTTTGATCAGGTTCTTTTTTGGATAATCTTTGTAAAACCCAGGCTAATCCAATTGATATTGCGTCCCCTAAATCATGGACCGCATCTGACATAATTGCTACACTATTAAATATTGTCCCAAAAACAAATTCGCCGATAGAAAATAAAAAATTAAGAATAAACGCTATCCCTATATTTCTAGAAGATGTATCTTTTCCATGGTGATGGTGATGATCATGAGAATGTGTTTCATGAAAATCTTCTTTAATATCCTCTTCATTAATTAAAGTGCCACCATTAGATTGAACCAACAACTTCACGGACTTATAATCTTTGTTATCTCCAATAGTTAACATGTTAGTATCAGAATCATAGTTTAAACCTTCTATATTAGACTTATTATCAAAGACTTCTTGAAGTTTACTTGAACAATCTTCACAATGAAGTCCAACAACTCTATATCTTTTACTCATAATTATACCTCATCATAAATATTATACATGTTTGGGGTCGATACTTCCATTTGGATATATTTATTAACCACTCAATAATTAGACATATGCTTCAATCCAAACGCATTGATTCATTTCTAGATATATATTTTTATTCTCTTTGAGTAGTAAATTCTATTTTTAATAAAAAAGCAGAACTTATTAGTTTTGCTTTTTTATTTGCCATTTGAAAGGGTGTTAAAAATAATATACGGGTTACTGAGTTTTTTTAAAACAATAATTTAATAGTAAATCGATCATTACGACAATTATCACTAAAATAATTGTCCAAGCGAATACATAATTCATATTAAGTACTGATCTAGCAATATTTAATTGATATCCAATCGTTTTTGGTGAATTACTAATAAACTCAGTCATAATTTTAACTT
>CAYJBF010000094.1:0-4185 GCA_964368415.1 uncultured Acholeplasmataceae bacterium
TCAACTCTTGCATAAGCAATTGAACTTTCAAGTCCGTAACCAATTGAAGCAATAACACCTACTTTATAACCACCCTTTTCAATTAGTGTATAAGGTAAAATATGTTCAGGCAGGTCTTTAGTTCCTTTTTTAAAGGTATTGATTGATAATAATGGAAATGTTGCTTCTCCGTTTGTTTCAACACCATCAAAGTACTTAGTCACTTCTTCAAGACCCCAGTCAAACTCATGATTTCCAAGTGCCATTGCATCAAATCCCATTAAACTCATCAGACGAATGGTTGAATAGCCTTGGTAATAATTTGATAAAGCAGAACCTTGTAACATGTCTCCACCTGCAAGTAAAAATAAACTTGGGTTTTCTAAGCGTCTTTGAGTAATGAAATTGCCGATATACGCAAGCCCTATATCTTCATCAGACTTCTCAATAGCCCCGTGGAAGTCATTTATATAATAAAAATCTATATAATCCAGTTTTTCTGGTTCTGTTGGTGTTTTATCAGCCGGATAAATTCTACCATCGTACCCCTTAGAAACGAATATTGTCCCTTCTAATGAATCTCTATACCCAGTAGCTGTTGCTTTTATTTTAACTGCTGTATTAATCGTAATAGACGATTGATAGTCAAACAAGTTGATCATTGTATCTCCAACAACAACACTCGTTTCACCTATCTTTAATTGATAGTTAACCGCGTTTGAAACACTATCCCAAACTAATATATCTTTTGTTAGTAAAAGATTCGTTGGAGTAGCTAGAGTATCTAACTCAATGTTTTCTTCTAATATAAATCCTTGTTGATATGTAATTCTTAAAACATTTGAACTCTCAGATATCCCGAGATTATTCTCAGCTTTAACTTTGACTTCTACAACCTTACCAGTAAACAAAGTTATTTGTGCCGTTAAATCATAATCTAAGTCTTCTGTGTTATATAAAATCGAATCTAAAAACACTTGATAATTCGTTGCGTGTTCACTTTTATCCCAACTAATTGTTGAACCTTCTAGTGTTAAGTTAGATGGGGCTAAAGGTATTTCTAAAGTGTCTGTTTGACAAGCACTTAATAAAACACCCAATATAACAATTGTTACCCCGATAAATATCCGTTTAATTCTCATAGTATTCTCCTTCGTGCTTTTCTATTATAACATATATACCTTTATAATTTAAGGAATTTATTATCTGGTTATTCTATCAATTGACACAAAAAATATTTGTGATATAATTAAATTAGCACTTAATGTTATAGAGTGCCAAAGGAGTGAATAATATGTTCCCACAAATGGAAGATTATAATAACGATAAAGATATTTTAAAAAAATTCGGACGAGATATCACCCAAGCGGTTAAAGATGGTAAGGTTGATCCTGTTATTGGTCGAGATGGTGAGATAAGACGAATGGTTAAAATTCTTTTAAGAAAGACTAAAAATAACCCAGTTCTTATCGGTGAACCTGGTGTAGGTAAGACCGCAATTGTTGAAGGACTCGCACGAAGAATGGTTGAAAAAGACGTCCCTAACAGTCTTCAAGATAAAACCCTTTATGAACTTGATCTAGCTAGTTTAGTAGCGGGGGCTAAATTTAGAGGGGAATTTGAAGAACGTTTAAAAGCCGTATTAAACAAGATTAAAGAATCAAATGGTGATATTATACTATTCATAGATGAAATTCATACGATTGTTGGTGCTGGTGCTGCAGAAGGTTCAATGGATGCTTCTAACATGTTAAAACCAATGCTTGCAAGAGGTGAACTACATTGTATTGGGGCAACGACTTTAAATGAATATCGAAAATATATTGAAAAAGATCAAGCCTTAGAAAGACGTTTTCAAAAAATACTAGTTGACGAACCTACTGTAGAAGATACTATTAGTATATTAAGAGGCCTTAAAGAACGTTTTGAAGCCCACCATGGGGTTCATATTAGTGATAACGCCTTAGTTAGCGCTGCTACTCTATCAAACCGTTATATTACCGATAGATTCTTACCGGACAAAGCCATTGACCTAGTCGATGAAGCGTGTGCTTCTATTCGTATGGAAATTGATTCAATGCCCGTTGAACTAGATTCCATTAACCGTAAAATTATGCAACTAGAAATTGAAAAGAGTGCTTTATCCAAAGAGAAAGATACTTTATCTATCAATAGACTTGAAAAAATTATTGAAGAATTATCTGAAGCTAAAGCTGAACAAGACGTTATTACCAAAAAATGGCAAGAAGAAAAATCTCAGCTTGATCAGGCCAAACAACTAAGAAATGAACTAGAAATGAAGAAAAACGAACTTCAAAATGCCTTTAATAATTCTAACTATCAAAGAGCGGCTGAACTTCAATATTCATTAATTCCTAATCTCGAAAAGAAAATAACTGAAATCACAGAACAAGCCAAACATCATGAACTCATTAGTGAAACGGTATCAAGTGACCAAATTGCTGAGATTGTGTCTAAATGGACCCATATTCCTGTTACAAAACTGCTTCAAGCCGACAGAGAAAAATTACTCCACCTAAAAGATGAACTTGCTAAACGTGTGATTGGTCAAGACCATGCTTTAAAACTTGTTAGTGAGGCAATTATTAGACAAAGAGCCGGTATTAAAGATATGAATAAACCGATTGGTTCATTTATGTTTTTAGGACCTACTGGGGTAGGTAAAACTGAGGTGGCAAGAAGTTTAGCAGAAAACCTTTTTGATGATGAATCTCACATTGTAAGAATTGATATGAGTGAATATATGGAACGCCATAGTGTCTCTAGATTAATCGGAGCGCCACCAGGATATGTTGGCTATGATGAAGGGGGCCAATTAACTGAAGCAGTTAGAAGGAAACCCTATTCTATTGTTTTACTAGATGAAATAGAAAAAGCACACCCGGATGTATTCAATATTCTTCTACAAATCTTAGATGATGGAAGACTTACCGATAATCAAGGAAGAACAATTGATTTTAAAAATACCATCATTATTATGACCTCTAATTTAGGTAGCCAAGAATTATTATCTTCCGGAGATTCAGGAAAAGATAAAGTTATGGAACTAGTAAAGCAAACATTTAAACCAGAATTCATTAATAGATTAGATGAAATCATTATATTTAACCCACTTAATCTTACTGTTCAAGTTAAAATTGTTGATAAGATGTTACAAGATTTAAACAAACGTCTAGCTGAAAGAGATATCCACATCGAATTCAGTGATGCTTTAAAGAAACATGTTCTACAAGAATCTTATTCTCTTGAATATGGGGCAAGACCAATAAAACGATATATTCAAAGATTCATTGAAACCTTTATCGCAGAAAAAATCATTAAAGATGAAATCTCAAATAATTTAAATTATCTCTTAGATTATAAAGATAATCTATTCACTTTAACAAAAAAGGACTAATCAAAGTCCTTTTTTCTCTATAAAAATTGATATAGTACGACGCCTAATACTGCACTGATTAAAATTAAATAAACAGGTGAAATCTTCTTAAACTTAAGTCCAATTATTAATATCACAGTAAATATTATTAGAGCAATATAATCAAATGAAATTTCAACCTTAAAGTTACCCAAAATCGCCATTAGAGCAACCGATAAGAACGCCGATAGAATGAACCCCATAACCATTGGTTGAATGACTTTGAGCGCATTTTGAACCGGTTTAGTCTTAATAATCTTATCAGATAACATCGCAATAATTAAAATAATTAAAAATGACGGTAACACAACGCCTAAGGTTGCAAAGAAACTTCCTAATATTTGAATGAATAAACCTTCTCCTTCAAACACATGAAATCCTGAAAATGTTGCGATATTAATCGCAAATGGTCCAGGTGTAGCCTCACTTATTCCAATAAACTGAGATATTTGAGCTTGTGTTAAATAATTATTATGAAGCATATCTTGGCTAATCATTGGAATCATGGCATAACCGCCACCAAACGTAAATAACCCTATTTTAAAGAAAATAGCAAATAACTTTAGCATCTCAAGAAGCATCTTTGTTACCTCTCTTACTTTGGATTAATCCGTAAATTATCCCGAAAACTGCACCTGCTAATAAAAGATAAACTAGTGAAAACAAATCAAAGAATGCTATAACTACCGCAATCATAAAGATCACAAAATTAAACCAAGTTTTAGGTATCTTACTACCTATTCTAAATAATGCTAATAAGATCAATACAC
>CAYJBF010000095.1:0-4130 GCA_964368415.1 uncultured Acholeplasmataceae bacterium
CAAAACAATAACAAATAAACTAAGTGAAAATAAACCTTTAGGTTTTTGAATCTTATTTTCTGTTAATTTCATAATATTCTCCTTTTTCTTAGTAATAAAATATTTAATTTTATTTTTATAACTTTAATACAGTATTACCACTTTATCTACTAAAATGCAACAAAATAACATTCAAAATATCTTACCAATACACAAAAGGTAAATTTACCCCCAAATACTTCTACTTTTTCACATCTTTAACCATATATTTATAATATCTATAATAAATTATAAGTTTACTTGTAAGTGAAAGCCCTATCATGTAATATGAAAATAAATTATATTGGGAGGAAAAATACGTGAATCTAAACCAAAAACGTCGTTTAATGATCATTGGGGCTTTACTGATTCTATTGGGTGTCTCTTTTTATCAGCATGGACCAAACATGTTATTAATTGCACTTGTTGCCATAGTTACAGCATTATCAGTCGAACTAATAGCCTCAAGAATAACTAAGAATAAATTTGATTTTACATCCTATTTTATTACCCCTTTGGTCATCACATTAATCGTGCCTTACACCGTTATCGGTCATCTTTGGATGGTGGCATTAGGGGTTTGTTTTGGCCTGTTTTTCACAAAATTATTATTCGGTGGCCAAGACAAAAACGTCTTCAATGCTGAAGCGTTAGGCATCATTTTCTTACTTCTTTCTTTTCCAGCCTATTTCCTTAATCAACAAACTGGAAATGCTACAGGAGAAATGTTTGTTTATACCGCTTTAGGATTAGCCTTACTACTCATGGTATTTAAGGCTATTTCACCTTATACGTTACTTAGTTTCTTTGTAGCTTTACTAGGGATGTACGGGTTATTTTACTTAATCAATACGACTAATCCAAACCCCATAAATATATTATTTGGCACAAATATGATATTTGTTGGCATATTTATGGGTACCGAACATTCTACTGGTGCTAAAAAACCACTTGGTCAAATGATTCATGGGTTTATTTTAGGGTTATTGTTTTGGTTAATTAATACACAATCTTCTAATAGAGAATATGCTGCTATTTACGCAATTCTATTAGGAAATACCTTGTCCCCTTTAATCGATCAATTTTTAAATGCTTACGTACTAAAAGGTGAGGTTCAGGAGGCTACCGTATGAAGACATTAAAACTGTTTGTTTTTGTTATTGTATTGGGCGGCTTAACTGCGGGTTTAATTACTGGAATGGATGTATTAACCGCTGAGAGAATTAAAGAAAACGCCAATTATGAATGGAAATCAGCCATGCTTGAACACCATGGTTTAAGTACTGGTGTTAACGTTTATGCAGATTTATTTGAAGAAACTTTCACTTCAAATGATACTGACACTCAACCAAGAAATCGCGTTTATCGTCATAGAGAGTTAGGGACTTATAGTTTTTACTTCTTCGGTGGGGGTATTTGGGGTGAGATTAACGGGGTCATTACCTTAGACAATGATGGTATCACCATTATTAAAGTAACGGTTCTAAATCAACAAGAAACACCAGGTTTAGGTGGATTAGTGTCCACTAGAGATTACTTAGATAATTATGTCGGTAAGAAGTTTGATCCAACACTCTCAATACTTAAACCTAATAGCGGATTAGATCCAGCTACTGAAGTTGATCAAATCACAGGGGCTACTGGTACTTCTAACCGTTTCATCTTAATGTTAAATACAATTTATCAAGAAAAAATGGGTGATTTACTATGAAATTACTACGTATGAAGTATACCAAGTGGTTTCAAACCTTAAAAAATGGTATTTCTAGTCAAAACCCAATTTTAATTTCCGTATTAGGGATTTGTAGTGCCTTGGCGGTTACTAACCAAGTTGAAAACGCAATTGCGATGGGTCTTGGGGTAACATTTGTTGTAATTGCTTCTTCTAGTACTGTGTCCTTAATTAGAAACTTTGTTCCTTCTAAAATAAGAATGGTTGCTTATATGGTCATCATTTCTGCCTATGTTATATTAGTTCAAATGTTTTTAGAAGGTTTCTTCCCAACCATTGCCAAAAACTTAAGTGCTTATGTTGGCTTGATTATTACCAACTGTATTGTCATGGGAAGAGCTGAAGCTTATGCGATTAAAAATCCTGTCAAATATACTTTTATTGATGGGTTTGCCAATGGAATGGGCTATACTTTAGTTTTAATTGTGGTTGCTTCTATTCGAGAAATACTTGGTTTCGGTACCTGGTTAGGTTTACCAGTGATGCCAGGATCATGGATTAATTGGGTTGTCTTATCAATCGCTCCAGGTGGTTTCTTCATTATTGGCCTACTGGCGTGGGGATTAAGAAGTTTGACTAAAACTTATGAGGAGTAGGTGATACTATGGAACGTTTATGGGATTTATTTTTAGCCTCAATCTTATCACAAAATATTGCACTCATCTTTATATTGGGTATGTGTTCTTTAATTGCGGTATCGACCTCAATTAAAAACGCTCTAAATATGGGGGTTGCCGTGGTACTTGTAGTAACTTTAACTGCCATGATTAACTGGCCTATTTATCAATTATTAATTTTAACTAACACGACTAAGTTAGCTTTATTGGTTTTTATTATAACCATTGCAGCCACGGTACAGTTATTAGAAATGTTCATTGAAAAATTCTTACCAAAAGTTTATAACTCATTCGGTATTTTCTTACCACTGATTACCGTAAACTGTGTGGTCCTTGCGATTTCATTATTCTTTATGAACCGTGAATATACTTTCGCTGAAACGACTGTATTTGCATTTGGTTCAGGTTTAGGTTGGTTACTCGCAATCGTACTACTTTCTGGTGTTAGAATAAAAATGAAAGAAATCTCTAATATTCCTAAAGGGTTAAGAGGTAGAGCAATTTCCTTTATCATATTAGGTATACTTGCTTTAGCATTCTTTGCCTTCACGGGTATCGGAAGCGTATAAAGGAGCGATTCATATGTGGACATTTATTATACTTTTAAGCTTACTAATAGCCATCACACTATTAATATTATTATTTGAAAAAGTAATGGGTGGGGCTGAAGAACGAACCATTACCGTCAACCATGACACATTAATTCCCGTGGTTGGTAATGAAACAGCCTTGAATTCACTCAGCAACAATAAGATTTATTTACCTTCTGCATGTGGCGGAAAGGGATCTTGTGGAACCTGTAAATTTCGATTAATCGATTACCATGAACCACCAAAACCAACCGAAATATCTTTCTTATCTAAAGATGAAGTAGAAAATGGTGTAAGACTTTCTTGTCAGACCAAAGTAACAACCGATTTAAAAATACTATTACCACCAGGTTTATTAAATGCGAAAGTATTTCAAAGTAAAGTCGTGAAAATTGAAAGAATGACTTATGATATTAAAATGGTTCGATTTGAATTAACTGAGCCCATGCATTTTAAACCAGGTCAATACGCTCAAATAATGGTGCCGGGGTTTGAAGAAGATAGGGCATACTCAATCGCTTCAGATCCTAAAAACCCATATATCATTGAATTAATCATTAGACAAGTCCCTCACGGTCTAGCTTCTACATATGTCAATCAAGTCTTAAAAGTTGGTGATAAAGTAAGAATTACCGGTCCATTTGGAGATTTCTTTCTACATGAAGAATCAACCAAACCAATCATTATGATTGCAGGTGGTTCTGGTAAAGCACCCATTCGATCTATTATTTATCGTTTAATTGATAAAGGATTTGATCGAGAAGCGACTTACTTCTTTGGTGCCCGTACTCAAGCAGATCTTTATCTAACTGATTATTTCATGGATATTTCCAAACAGTTTAAAAACTTCACTTATGTTCCTGCATTATCCCACTTACCTAAAGAAGATGATTGGGCTGGTGAAAGAGGTTTAATTACTGATGTTGTAGGGAAATATACTAAAGACTTATCTAACCATGAAGCATATCTATGTGGTTCACCAGGGATGATTGATGCCTGTATTAAAGTACTTAAATCAAAAGGGATGAAAGAGGAAAACATCTTCTTCGATAAATTTTAACTAAAAAGCCACTTTGACTTAAAGTCATTGTGGCTTTTATTTATATTACTAAATGAGGATTAAATAAATCTATCATAATATATCTATTTTCATTCTTAAGACCCCTATTGAAC
>CAYJBF010000096.1:0-4024 GCA_964368415.1 uncultured Acholeplasmataceae bacterium
GCTTTTTTAAAACGAAAAGAGTAATATAAAACTAATAGAAGAAATCAATAAATCAATATATAATTCATCAAGCTTTAACACATAAGTATCAATAATGAAGGAGAAAATACTATGCGTTGTATGAGTTGTAATGCGGAATTACTAGAAGGACAAGTAGAATGTTTGAGTTGTGGACATAAAATAGAATCAAATAAACCACTAAAAGAAAACATAAAAATGTCAACTAAAGCTCTATCTAGTAAAGGTGAAATGTCATTTGGTGGTAGTGATGTTTTTTATTCTTTATACCCAATGTCTATAATAGGGCAGGTTTTTACAAAGTCACTATTAGGATTTAAGGCTATATTTAAAAATAAAAAGAGGTTAATTTTAATCTTGATACTTATAGTAATATGGGTACTATTGATTTTATTACCTTTTTTAGGATTTAATCCACTACCAATTAAAATTATTTCTTTCCTAACGTTTGCACAAGGTGCAGCCAGTAATAATCCGATAAGGTTTATAGGAGGATTATTTGGTAAAGGTGTTTTCGCAATCTTCTTTGTGTCACTTTTTGATGGTGGATTTAAAAGTATGATTAAAGGTTTTAAACCATTTTTTCAAGGTGTTAAAAACACCAAGAAATACCAACTATCGTTTTTATTTCTTGGGATTGGTATAGCGTGTATCTTATATAATTTTTTTAGTGGGTATGCAGCACTCATAAAAGGTATGGTTGGGGTATCGGCCATTTTATTAATATTATCAGCATTTAGCAAAGAAACGGGATTTTTTTATAAACTAATGGTAGCATTCACTGCTAAACGGCATAAAAATCATAAATCAGCGAATGAAAAAGGTGCTAAGAGTTTTATGTCAGGACTCGTCATCGGGTTTAGTTTAGGGATATTACTTTCAATTTTTCCTTTAGGTTATACGCCTTATTTAGCGGGATTATTGTTTGTAACTATTGGGACAATTCTTTTGTTTGTTCTTAAACAACATGAGGTGTCATCATGAGAAACATAAAACCATTTAAATTATTCATATTTTCTTTGATGTCTATTATGTTTATTATTTTGTTATCTACCCAAATTTATGGGGCTACCATAGAAGATGAGTGGGCGGGTTATTGGACATATAAAAATACGATTCTTGTTGAATACTCAAATGAATTAAATAATTATTATGGATCTAATAGTGATGACACCCAATTACATCAAAATGTGTCACCTACAAAAGTAGATTATCGGTTTAATTATACGGGGGCGGGTTATCAAGCGGATCTTTATGATGAGGCAATTAATGATCCTGAAGCCTATCAATATAAAACGATTATATTACCTGGCGAATATGCCTATGTTGAATTTACTTTTACAGAACCTTTAAAACAATATCGTGAAAATGCATCCATTAAAATTGATGTTACCGCTGATATTTATGATTCTAAAATATTTCATTTTGATGACATTGATTTTACAACTATTGCTTGGACGAATGTATATGACCCAGGTGAGATTACGTTTGATGCTAATAAAGATATTTCAAATAATGTTAGAATTCCTTCAAGACTTGATCCTTTATTCTTTGAGGTTAGTCCGGTCACTGGTGAGTACAGTAAATCTGGTTCATTTACAGGATTAACCCCTTATGGTATAAATGATGGAGACATCATGACTATAGAGTTAGATGTTTCATTTCGGAAGAGTACAGATTTGATATATTATGATTCATGGAGTCCAACTGAAGTTAACTATTCAAAAATAAAAATATATCATGTTTATACTTGGAAATACGGAACAACAGGAATATTTGTCGGTGGTAATGCAGCTGATTTTCCAGGTGAAGATAACGGGATTAACGTTCCAATTATCGTTATTACGGGTGTTTTTGGTGCTTTAGCGGCGATTACTGCAGCAGGTATGCAAAGTGGTTATGAAAACCCGAGTTCTAAATTTAAAATGTATATTCAAAAAGATTTCGGAAGTGCAATTCGTTATGATAAACCACCCGTAACACTCTATGCCCGGATGGCAGAGATTACCGAAGATGGTATGGAAATTGATAGACCAGATTTAACCGAAAACATCACCATTAATTCAGGTGGAAACCCAATTGAAATTGGTGATGTTAGTCTTGCAGGAAATTATATGGGTGGATTAATATCGGCCTCAAGTTCGCCTATTGAGAATAAAGATAAAGGTGTTGTTAGTGTTAGGTATACAGGTGAAGGTGGTTTTTTCCAAAATGATATTACATTTAGACTGGTTGGAAAGCCATATATTAAACATGAAAATACATCTAAATATTCGGGAAGATCTATAGTAGAGATGATTTTTGGGGATGGAATTACTTATGAAGCATTATTTGAACCAAAAGATTTCGTAAATATTCCTGAAGTAGTTATCCTAGGAACTAACGAAGTAGATGCAAAACTTGAAAAACTTGAAAATGGCATGTATAAAGCATTATTAGAAAACCGGTCTACTAAACAAGAAGAAAAACAAACCGTTACCATTCAAATAAAAGCGGAAACAGAAGATGAATTTGCGGACAGTGAAATTACAGTAATTCTGTACCCTGAAGGCATTTCTATTGAAGCGAATTATGATGAAGAAAAACACATCATCATTCACACAGAAGAAAACGAATCACAAGGCAGTTTAGATCCAAAGATTAAGGCTTCTAGAATAAAAGTAACTTTAGCAATCATTGATAATTCAGGTGAAAAACCAAAAGCTGTTATTTGTGACATGAAAGAAGTAACCACTAATTTTAGTCCACTTACTGGAGATAGTGATATTGCTATAAACTTAAGTGAAACGTTTAAATATAAGATTAATGATGAGAATAAAGCTGAAGGCATTTTCTTCTTTGAGCCTGAGGTCACTTTAGCTGAATTAGATAATGGGAAACTTTATATTGTAAGATCAAGTGTTTCTTGTACGTATAAAGGACAAACTTACGATAAAGAGATAAGTTATCATTTAGTTGGTGAAAAACCTGATCCAAGAGGTGATTATGATAAGGAACATGAATTACTCATTAGAACGATAAACCGTTACGGTTTATCTGCTAATGGCGATGCTAAAGAGTTATTAAGATCTACAAAAAACCGTACTGCTACAGAACTTTGTATGATTAGACGAGCCATCATTATTGAATCAGCTTATTACTATACAGCTGAGGCAAAACAGTTTAGTGATTTAGAGTCTAAATTGGCTAAACTAGAATTTGTTTTTTCTATTATAAAATTCTTTGGGGATCAAGCATTTTCATATTTAATTACCGCATATGGAGGTGGACCAGCAGTAGATGCGTTTATGAGTCCACTAAAAGACTATTTCACAGAGTTTATTGGTGAGGTAGGGGCTAAATTATATTGGGGGGAAAAGATAGATTTTTCTTCAGTTAATCTAGTGATTACCTTAGAAAATGGGGTTGAAAATTCAATTGTTAATATGTTAACCGGACAAGAAAAACCTACCCCTAAAAAGATTGGGGCTTTGGTGGCTGCGTTTGCGATGTTAAATTTTTCTAAACACTATTATTACACAGAAGACTCTAAAGGTGATATCTATAAAACCTTAGTCAATATGGGTGGAGATATTACGGTAAACGGGATGAAGGCTCTAGCTAGTGAGTATATAGGGAAGTACTTAGATAAAAACCCTGAATTTAAAAAGAAGATAGAAGCTTGGCTAGGAACTTACATCACTAATAATCTAGAAGAAATAGATAATTTTGAGTTTTTAAAGAAATATGTTGAAGAAACTATTGGTTTAGTTGTATCTAATGTGTATCAAAACACTTCATCTATTATTTCAGACCCAGAAGGGTATGAAATAACGATAAGTGTAGGAACGTCTACTATCCAACTTAATGTGATGACAAACATAAAAAATATTGCGAATTTCTTTTATCAACAATTTATTAGCATATTATCGTTACCAACTAATTCTCCTAATCAACCTCAAACCCCACCATATATTAAATCGTAGTCTATAATCGCTTAAATGAAGGTCTAGGATACCCTGGACCT
>CAYJBF010000097.1:0-3987 GCA_964368415.1 uncultured Acholeplasmataceae bacterium
AAATATTACTAGTAAATAAAAAAAGCATCCTAGATGCTTTTTTTTATGGATTAATGTCGTTTTTCTTTAAGTTTCTAAAATTCAACTTTGTGATAGGTCTTAAGGCATCATAGCCTTTATCCTTATAAATTCGTACTAACTGCTTATCAACTTCAACACCTGCGCCTTTTTGAAGTCTAAATCCAATAAATTTAGAAAATTGTTGGAGTTTAGCTAAGAAGGCATAACGCGCAATAATTGATGCTGCAGCAACACTTAAATGAATACTTTCCGCTTTTGTATAGAAGGAAATATCTCTATAAACATTTGGTTCATCTTTTAAGTAGTTATAATAAAGTCGTGGTTCACAGAATTGGTCAACAATAACAGGTGATTTATCTTCACCTAGTTCTTTAACCTTTTGAGTGGTTAGTAAGATTGCTTGGTTATGTAAAAATGCTTTGATTTTGTTCATATTATAACCACGACGAATCATTTCGTTATATTTCTCGGGTTTTAATATTAAAACTGAATGGACTAGCATTTTTGTTAATTTAGGTGCTAGCTCTACTATCTGTCTGTCTGTCATTGTTTTAGAGTCTTTCACTCCCATCAATTCTAAGACTTCAATATCAGAGCCTTTAACAAATGCACTACATACTACAATAGGTCCAAAAACATCTCCTGTTCCAACCTCATCTGATCCAATAGCAGAAAAGTTTGTTAGACCTAAACGAACCTTAATTCGTTTTAATTCAGCTAAATAATCACCTTGTAAAACAAGGGTACCAGACTTATAAAATATAAGGACGACATTATCAACTTGTGCTTGTAAAAGAACATGTATGTTATCCGATGAAATTTTGTATGGAGTGTACATTTCTAATAGCAAAGCTTGTTGATTTTTAGAAAGGGACATTGAATAATTTGCCATATATTCTACCGCCTTTGTGTTATAATTATTATATCATAAATTGATTAAAAAAGTAAGGGGTGTTTCGTGTGAAGTTTTATAGCAAAACTTTGGAGTTTGACATGATATTAAAAGAAGTATCGCATTTTTCAATGTCTGAATCTGCCAAATCAGTAATTTTAGATATAAAACCTCTCGATAACTTAGAAAATATTATGTTATCACAGTCTAAGATTTCAGAAGCCATGCAAATCATTGTAAGAAGTGGTAAATTAGGCTTTTTAGAAAACTATGATATTAAAGAAATTTTATCATTAATCTCATCTGAAAGACGTTTAAACATTTCAGATATTCAGTATTTAAGGTTGTTTATTAAAATGGGACAAGCAATTAAAGCAAGAGAGAAAAGCTTTATTAAAGAGAAAATTACTTATGATAATTTAAAACCTTATTTTATGAATATTGATGAATTAATTCCTATTATTAATGAAATAGAATCAATCATGGATCCAGATGGGTTTATTTTAGACAACGCAAGTGAGGCTTTATATAGAATTAGAAAAGAAATTAATAAACTTTCTAATAAAAGAAGAGATGTATTAAATGGTCTGCTTCAAAAAAAATCTTCCATTTTAAATGAATCTATCTTAGTACTAAGAAATGATCGTTACTGTTTACCCGTTAAAACGGAATTTAAAAACCAAGTTAAAGGCTTGATTCACGACGTTTCCTCAAGTGGAACAACCACTTATATAGAACCCGTTGAAGCAGCGGATTTATCCGTCAGTATCCAAAGATTGTCTACAGAAGAGCTCAATGAAATCAAAAAGATTTTAGATTTTTTATGTGAAACTATTTATCCCTATAGTGATGTATTAAATAACAATTTGGATTTATTTATTACACTTGATGTTAATTTTTCATTTGCAGAATACTCAATCAAATATGATTGTAGATCACCTCATATGAACTTAAATGGTAATATCGAGCTTGTAGGAGCTAGACACCCGCTTATTGACCAATCAAAAGTAGTCCCAATCAACATTAAACTTAATGAAATTAAACCAATCTTAATGATCACAGGGCCTAATACCGGTGGTAAAACAGTTGCTTTAAAAACATTAGGGCTATTGACGTTAATGGCTCAATCCGGGTTATTAATTCCTGCAAATGAAGCATCAAGAATGTCTGTTTTTAAAGGTGTTTACGCCGATATAGGCGATCAACAGTCTATTGTTCAATCCTTATCAACCTTCTCAGGACATATAGTGAACATTAAAACTATATTAGATCAAGTCACCGATCAATCCTTAATTTTATTTGATGAACTTGGATCTGGTACCGACCCTGCAGAAGGGGTTGCGTTAGCAAAATCTATTATTGATTTTTTAATGAAAAAAGACATTAGGATGGTGCTAACAACACACTATTCAGAGCTTAAAATATATGCTTATCAAACCCCCTTAATTGAAAATGCCTCAGTCAAATTTGATGATGTCACTTTAAATCCTCTTTATACGATTGAATACGGAAGAAGCGGTTCATCCAATGCCTTAAAAATTGCGAAACGATTAGGTCTAAGAGAAGAAGTCATTCAAACAGCTGATGATTATATTAAGGAAAAAGAAACGGATTTAAGTGCTTCAATTAAGTTATTTGAAGATAAGCAAGAACATCTTGAAAACAGATTAAATGAAACAAAACGTTTAGAAGAAGATTTAAATCGTGAAAAGCTAGTTCTACAGTCAAAAATCGAACAATTAGAAAAAGAAAAACAAAGTATATTACTTGATACTAAAGTCAAAAGCGATAAAATGCTTGAAAAAATCCAATCGGATGCCAAAGCCATTCTTACTTTACTTAAAGAAGCTAAAGCACCGCATGAAATTGCCTCACTTAAATTTGAGCTTAATCAGTTAGGGTTAGAGGATTTAAATGAAGAAGATACTTCACTTAAAGTTGGCGATCATGTTTTTATTAAATCTTATAACCAAAAAGGTCAAATAATTGATCAAAAGAAAGATGAATATATCGTTAAATTTGGTGCATTTGAACTGCCATTTAATGCATCAAACCTCACTTTGACCAACCCACCTAAACCTAAAAAAGAACCAAAACAGCCAAAAGTGATTGTTCAAACATCATCAGAAGCCTCCTATGAACTGGATTTAAGAGGGGTTCGTTATGAAGATGTCGCACAACTCTATCACAAATTCATTGATACAGCAATCATGAGTAATCTAAAAGAAGTCCGTATTATTCATGGTTATGGCACTGGAGCAGTAAAAAAAGCGCTCTACGAACGCTTGAAGAAGGATAAAAATGTTGATTCATACCGTTATGGTGGAGAATATGAAGGTCAAATGGGTGTAACAATTGTGACTTTGAAATAATATGTTAATCACTTGATAAATGAGACTTTACCCTTTATAATAAACTATAAGAGATGGAGGTATTATTAAAATATGATTGCATATGATGGAAAAGATTTTGAAGGACTTATTGAAAAAGGTGTAACACTGGTTGACTTTTTCGCAACTTGGTGTGGCCCATGTAAGATGTTGGCACCACAATTTGAGCAATTAGCTAAAGAAAAAACCGATATTGATTATGTCACTGTAGACATTGATCAACACCGTGCTTTAGCAAAAGAAACTTATGGTATTACAAGCGTTCCAACTTTAGTATTGTTCAAAGATGGCGTGGAAGTATCAAGAAGAAGTGGATTTGCTCCAAAAGCTGATATTGAAAAGTGGGTTAATCAACATCAATAAAAAAATGGCTGAGCCATTTTTTTTATTTTACAGCACCATTTTCATTTTCTTGTGAGGTAAGTTATCTTCATAATAACGTTCACCATACACAAGTAATCCAAAACTACTGTAGTAATCTAATAAATATTCCTGTGCCCCTACAGTTAAGGTTTCACCTGGATAATTTGTTTTTAAGTAAGCTATTGCGGCATTTAATAATTGACGCATATTACCATTACCTCTAACGGTTTTACTAGAAACTACACGACCTATTGCGTGTGAGTTCTCATTATAACCAAAAGGTAATACCCTTAAATAGGATACTATTATATCATTTTGTTT
>CAYJBF010000098.1:0-3930 GCA_964368415.1 uncultured Acholeplasmataceae bacterium
GTTTGTTTTAGATGTTGCAACTGCTAGAAATTTCAATATTAAAAATCAACAACATTTTGCAGATGCAAAAGTTTTTACAGCACAAATGGCAAAAGATGTTGGACTTGTAGATGAGGTTTCAAATATAACTTTTGCAAAAAATAGTTTAATAGAATTAAGTTAAAAAACGTCAACACATAACCAATTTACAGCAATTAATTTAAGTTAATAATGAGACATTCTTTCAAAATCCTTTAAAAATGATTATAATGGTTTTAAGGATGTGATAAGATGGCGTTATATATTAAGCCTTATTTGGTAGATAATGAAAAAGGGCGGGTTTTTATTGTGCATGGAATTTGTGAGCATAGTGGCCGGTATGAATTCTTAGCTAAATCACTAAATAAAGCAAAATACTCAGTAATAACTTATGATTTAAGAGGACACGGTAAGAGTGAAGGCAAAAAGGGGTATATTAAATCATTTACTGAACACGTAAATGATTTAAGTTATGTAATTGATAAATTTAAAAATAATCAGGGTAAACAGTTTCTTATTGGCCATTCCATGGGAGGATTAATCGGTCATCTCTATATGGTAGGTGAACCAAAGGTAGACGGATATATCGCCTCAGGTGCTCCCACAGATTATTTAAAAAAAGTAAAACCATTACGATTAATTGGGTATAAATGGTTCGGGTTTTTAAATGTCCATAATAAATTTGGTAAGAACACTTTAACCCACGATAAGATGATTGAACAATATTATAGAAGTGATCCATTAAACTTAAAAAAGTATCATGTAAGACTTGCTGGTGAAATGTTTGTCAGTGGGGTTAAATATTTATATAACCTTTTATATAGAAATGATAAACCAATCTTAATCTTGCACGGTGGGGTAGATCCAATTGTCCCAGTAGAACACTCAAAACGACTATATAATTTACTGTCGACACACGATAAGAAAATTATAATCTACGAAAATAATTATCATGAAATCTTTAATGAATTAAATAAAGAAACAGTCATAGAAGATTGTGTGAGGTGGCTTAATGAGCACTAAGTACATTCTCTCAATTGATCAAGGTACCACATCTAGCAGGGTTGTTGTGTTAGATGAAAATAGCCATTTAGTAGAACTTTTTTCTCATGAATTTGAACAAATTTATCATGAAGATGCTGTTTTACAAGACGCAGAGGGAATCTATCAAGGGGTTTTAGGTTTATTAAATCACGCAATCCATAAATATAAAAAAGAAAATATTCAAGCCATTGGGATTACCAACCAACGTGAAACAACGGTTTGTTTTAGAAAAAATGGCAAACCAATTACCTATTCAATTAGTTGGCAATCAAAACACACCAAAGAAATTTGTGATACTTGGAAAGCTTTAGGCTATGAACCGGTAATTAGAAAAATTACTGGACTTCAACTAAATCCTTATTTTAGCGCATCAAAAATGCGGTACTTTTTAGATGATGATGATGTTAAACCTTACATAGAAAATAATGATGCTTTATTCGGGACAATGGATACGTATTTACTCTACAGGTTAACAAAGGGAAGGTCTTTTTATACGGATATGACCAATGCCTCAAGAACCATGTTATATGATATAAATCATTTAGAATATAGTGAAAAGCTATTGGATTTGTTTGATATACCAAAGTGGATGCTTCCAGAAGTGAAACCTAATCAGTTTGAATTTGGATACTACGAAGGTATTCCAATCACAGCGATGATTGGTGACCAACAAGCCGCATTATTCGGACATTTAGCTTTTCAAAAAGGTTCAATGAAAGTTACTTATGGCACCGGTGCATTTATTTTAATGAATATAGGTAAAAATGCATTTATTTCTAATAAAGGGTTGATTTCAACGATTGCATTTTCTTTTAATAACGAAATTACTTATGCTTTAGAAGGATCAATATTTGTGGCTGGTGCTAGTGTAAAATGGTTAAGAGACCAACTACAAATAATAAAAGCGTCAAGTGAAAGTGAAGCTTTAGCATTAAGAAGTCAAAAAAGAATGTATTTTGTACCAGCATTTGTGGGCTTAGGGGCTCCTTATTGGGATACTGATGTAAGAGGGGCAATGTTTGGGATTACCCAAGACGTAAATAAATGTGATATCGCCAAGGCAACCTTAGATGCGATAGCGTTTCAAGTTAAAGATGTTGTGGATGTCATGATTAGAGAAACAGAAATTCCACTTGAAGAAGTTCATATTGATGGTGGGGTATCCGATAATGGGTATTTAATGCAATACCAATCAGATTTATTAAGGTGTCCTTTAATTAAACCAAGTGAAACAGAAATGACAGCTTTAGGTGCAGGCTTTCTTGCTGGACTTGGAAATTTATACCCTTCAGTTGATTTTTTAAAACAACAACAATCTATTTTTAAGAATTATTATCCTAAAATGAAGTATAAAGAAGCAGTAGAAGATTATGATGGATGGAAGAAAGCGGTCTTAAGTGCCCAATCCTATAAATAAACAGAATAAAAAACACCTAGAGATAGGTGTTTTCTTCTTGTTTAAGCTGTTGTTTGAATTTTTGGTTTTGACGGAAAATGGTGCGAATTAAAGACTGTTTTTCTTTCTTAATCTTACGTTCTTTTGCTTTGGTGGTTTTTTTAACCAGTTTTTCAATCTTTTTATGGGTTTGATTCTCGTTTTTAGTAACATCTATACGGATCTGTGTAATCTCTTTATTTAGTTTATCAATCGTGGATTCTTGATAAGTTCTTCTAGTATGAAGTTGTGTGTTAAGTTTACTTCGATATTGACGATCTTGATGTGCATACTGAGTCAATTGATGATGATAGAGATTATCTTGATCTAAGATATTCTTTCTTATGGTTTCTAAAGCGTTTAAAGAATCTGTTATAAGTGTTCTTTTATTCAATTCAAATTGTTTAGTCTCAGCTTTTAAAGTCAGTTGTTGATTTAATAAGACTTGTTTTCTATTTTCTTCAGACGCAATTAATATTTCATTGGCCTGTTGTTTAATAGTCTTACGGAAATCAATAGCTTCTTGATGTTTTTGGTGAGCGGTTTTCAATTCACTTTTTTGTTTGGCTTTTAGAATATCAAGCGAGTTTTTCAGTCGTTTATCGGTCAGTCTAATTAAGCTTTTTTGATATTTGTTCAATTGATTTTGATTTTTAAGAATCTTTTGATGTTCATTCTGATGGGAAGCAGTTAAGTGTGAATAAGATTTATCGTAGTTTTTATGAAATGCGTTAATAACATTGTCTTGATCATGTTTTACAGCATTTAACTGTGCAATAAGAAGCTCACTTATCTCTTTATGTGTCTTTGAGTTAATCTGATTATGATGAGAAATCAGTTTAGTTAAACGTTTATAATATTTTTTGAATTGATGTGGATTTATCTTTGAACTACTCATTTTTTGCATTAATTGAGTGGCTTGAACTGTGAATAAATCAACCGCAATTTGATAACGTTTAGCAGAAGAATCAAGCAGGGTTAATGAATCAAAATATATTTTACCTTCTTGGTACTTTTTTTGATTTAGGATTTGTTCATCTAATTTACGTTTGTATTCAAGCTCTGCAAGTTGGATTTCTAGAGGTCTATGACCTTTATCAGAAAACGAAATACGTTTATTGATTTGACGGATTTGCAATCTAAGGTGATTGATTTCTTGGTTATTTTTAGCGATTTCCTTTTTATGAGTGGTTAGAGCTAAAGTAAGATTTCTAGCGGTTTTACGGTTTTGTTTATTTTTATTATCGGATTTTAAATTCTTGATTTGTGCACCGACAACACTAATGGTTTTAGTAATTAGATCATTTTTGTTTTGGAGGATGGCAATGGCTTGATATAAATTTGTAGCTTGGTTTCTATATGATCTAATTTGCTCGTTTAAAGCATCCTTTTGATCCGTAATAACTTTTTTATCTTTATCATAATTATTGATT
>CAYJBF010000099.1:0-3863 GCA_964368415.1 uncultured Acholeplasmataceae bacterium
AACGTGTTTGCTAATGACGGTTTAGGCACTAACTGGAGAGTTTTAAACTCTATTGCAGTTGATGCAAATAGCTTTGATTTACAAAACATGAATACAGTTAACGTTCAACTTTGGGTTTGGAGTATTGAAATTACTTATACTGGACCGGCATATATAATACCTTCAGTTTAATCCTTATTGAACTAAATCAATTTAATCTTTTATAATTAGATTGATAAAACTATAAAATTAAAGAGCACATCCATTTTGGCTGTGTTCTTTTTTTATCGAATTAAATATGTAAAAGATATAATTGGAAGAAAAACGAACTTAATAATAACAGATTAAGCATTTTTGTATACAATTTGATAACGATTGGTTTTGATACTAATAGGTTCAATCAAGAGGTTTTTAGATATCGGTTCACTATACAATAGAATTAGTGAATGTGTTATAATAAGTTTACTGATTTTAGTAGTAAGGGGTTATTTATATGATAAAAAGATTTTTAATGGTGTTATCGTTAGGGTTAATCTTATTGGGGTTAGCTGGATGTAAGGATGATACAACTTATACATTGCCTGATTTAACAGGGTTAAACAAACAACAAGTGGAGGCTGAATTTGCTTCAATGGCTGTGTTCTTAACACTAGAAGATAAAGTCGATAATACGGCAACTCGAGGGCGCTTTTTAGGTTATGGAAATGATTTAAATGTAGGCGATCAAGTGGAAAAGAACTCAAATGTGATTGTTTATTTTGCGGTACACAAAAATATCTTACCTGACTTGACAGGGGTTAAGAATGAAGATATTTTAGATTATTTTAAATATATGGATTTAATTGTCGAAGTGAAAGAGTTTGAAACTAGTTTAGTTGATCCAGGTTATTTTACCCATTATGGAAATAATCTTAAAGCTGGTGATGAATTAGTAAGTAATAGTAGTTTGGTTATCTTTGTCGCAAAAGAACCGCTTGTAATCTTAAAAGAAATATTTATTAGTAAGTACCTAGAAGGTACCTCTAATAATCAAGCATTAGAGTTATATAACCCGACTGATAAGAGTGTGGATTTATCTAACTATCAGGTATTTATTTACACAGATGGGGCTTTAGAACCGTCTATTAAAATTCAGTTAGAAGGTAGTTTGAATTCTAAAGAAACATATATGATTACGCATGGGTTTTCTGATAGTAGTTTAAAAGATAAAGCGGATTTAATCACAGATGATTTGGTGTTTGATGGGAATGATATGATATCAATTAGTTTTCAAGATATTGAAGTGATTGATATATTAGGTCAAATAGGGTGGGGGTTTTATACATTTAATGATGTAACCCTTGTAAGACATGAGTTTATTACTGAGGTAAGTGTTACTTATAATATGAATGATTGGGGTTATTATAAGAAAGATTATTTTGAGGTGTTTAAGACACACCCAGTTAGTTACCCAGAAACATTTACCTATAATGATACCGATTTACTTTTAGATTATTTTAGTGAACCAAAAGGTATGGTACAAGTCACTTATTCTCATGTTTATGACGGTGATACGGCTTACTTTAGTCCTTATTTTTTAGGAGACGATAGAATAAGATTTGTTGGAATTGATACCCCAGAAATGGGTTCAGGTACGGTTGCCACAGCGGCAAGAAATTACGCTTCATTAAAACTTGGGTCTGCCAGTGAAATTTATATTCAACACGATCCAGTTAGTGGTATATATGATACATATCAACGTTATTTAGGGTTAGTTTGGTATGATGGTCATTTATTAAATTATGAAATGGTTTTAAAAGGGTATTCTCAAAACAATTATTCCGACACACAAGATAGATTAATATTTAACAATATTCCTCTATCTGTTTGGATGAGAAATGCAGAAACTTACGCAAAAGAAAATAAGTTAGGGGTGTGGGGATAATATGGTTTGGAAATACTTAAGAAGAATTGTTTATGGGTTAGTAGTCGCAGTAGGGTTAATGTTGACCTTTAGTCTTACAGATTCTTATACAAGATCTAAAGCCTTAAAAGCGGTAGCTAAGCCAGCACTATTAAACGAAGATTATGATTTATTTGTCCCGACTAAATACTATAATAAAACCCCGTTAACCGACAGTATTGTTACAGTTAATGAGCATAAGTTAAGAATACTGGTTTATGAGGTTTCTTTTCTAGGGGAAGACATTAATAAAAACCCAGTCGTTAGACAAGGTATCGCCTTTATGATGCATATGCTTGAGGGAAAAACGTTTGGCAATTATTACGGGGTTAAAGTTAAAACGGTAGACGACATTGAAGTC
Source organism: uncultured Acholeplasmataceae bacterium (assembly GCA_964368415.1). GTDB lineage: Bacteria > Bacillota_I > Bacilli_A > Acholeplasmatales > UBA5453 > UBA5409. The sequence continues at coordinate 2,283 of CAYJBF010000099.1, forward strand.
GAGTATTTAGGAAGAAGGTATTTAGACCTACCTTTCTATATTGCGATTAACGATCAAACTATGACGCCAATCATGGAATTAGAACTGTTTAATGATGAAGAAGGAATATACTCACCAATTAATCGAGTAGAAGTCTATTTAGAGGGAATGGAAGAACCTTATGCATCGGTTGAAGTAAATTATCTAATAGAAAACTTCCATGTTAAAGAAGAACTAGAAGCTTATTATAATACTAATCAAGTTTATCCTGAGACTTCAACTGGAAATATTTCTATAACAGAAGGTAAAAAAATTGAATCTTCACCTTGGGTATTAATAAATATGATTATTTACATCGTGGTTTCAATCATATTAACCATATTTATATTCACATTTAAGAAGAAAAAACTAGGGAGAAAAGAACCTACTACAGGTGTAAAACAAGATATCGAACGTTTAAACAGGAAAGACTAAATTGGTCTTTCCTCTTTTTTAATCAAAAAGCATTCAAAATATACTATAATAACCTTTATTATTACATTTTACATATTCTATACATAAAATGAATAATAAAGTTTGCACAAAGCGTTTTCATTTGATATAATCGATTAACTCAACTAGAGGAAACAAACCATTTATTGATGGATTTGGTACATATGGGGCTGTAGGCACGGGATGGTATCCAGGGGATGAACATATCGGAGATGTTGCGAGAATTATTCTTTATATGAATTTAAGATGGGGAGACAGTCTTGCTAAGATTGATGATATGGGTGGTTTAGAACTATTTAAACAGTGGCATTTACTAGATCCAGTAGATGACTTTGAAAGAAATAGAAACAATGTCATCTATACCTATCAAGGCAATCGAAACCCGTTTATAGATTATCCAGAGTTTGTTGGAGTAATATGGGGAACAACACCAGAACCAAAACCAAGACAATTTCTAAGAAAATCTAATGTATTTTTAAACCAAATTATGAATGATAATATTGTTATTTATAACGATTCATACAAAACATATATAAATTAGTAAAAAGCCTAAGTCATTTAAACGACTTAGGCTTTTTAAGTAAAGGGAAGGTAATTAGTCATAAACCTACCATATGTACCGTTATTTCCTACACTATCTTATTGATGGATATGACCAAATACTGAATAATGGATTAAATCATTATGGATAAAACTAAATATAAATGTTTTTAAAGGCAGTTCATACTAAGTATGAGATAGAATTATATATGGATGTGGGTTAGTCAACATCCTAGAATAATACGTCCGTTATTCTACGATAATTAAATAAAGTAGAATAAGAAGGTCGGTTAATCTACCTTAATAATCTATAAGAGATGTAATTGGAGTGAACAATGGGTCTTTGATGTTAAGTACATTAAAGACAAATTAACAATTGAGAAGTTAGTAATAAACGAAATGGTAACGTATATGCAAAAGATGTATTGGATTTATTGGATGAATTTACAACATAGAAAAAAGAGAAATGTTTGATGCATTTCTCTTTTTATTATTAATTATCTAGGGTTTTTAAGGTTAGCTTGTGCAGCAGCGAGTTTCGCAATTGGAACTCTAAATGGTGAACAAGAT
>CAYJBF010000100.1:0-3855 GCA_964368415.1 uncultured Acholeplasmataceae bacterium
CCTTTAATTGAACCTTTAGAAAATGAAAACGCCCAATAAGGCGTTTTTTTATTTTACATAACGTTTTATTAAACTAACCTGAGATTCATATAGTTTATCAAAACTAATCTCATCTTCTTCTTTCAAACCTAATCGACTTTCAATAGATTCGTAAGCTAATTTATCCGTATTCTTCCTAAAAAACGGTAATTTAAACTTACGTTTGTAAATCATTTGTCTTTCAAGGACATAATCCATTAAATTGGTATCTAAAACATAAGCTCCTTTATAGCCATCTCTTTTTAGCTTATCTAGATGTTCTAGAATGGTCGCTTTACCATAACCAATCAAACTCGGTTTCTTATCTTCATTTAAATCAAATAATATCACATAAGAGATATTATTCTTAATTAAACGGTAATAAGAGGTTACAGACTTATCCATTTTATAGCAAAGTCCTGGATTAAAACTAAATTTGATGTCTTTAATTTTATTAATTAAATAGGCGATATAAGCACTATCTGTTTCATACGATAGATTGAAAGTAATCGTTATTTTTTCTTTTTTAATACCCGCTAAAATAAGTTCTACTTGTTCACTTAAGATATCTTTTTCAATATTAAAGTCTTTAATCGTTGGTACTTGGATTAAAACATCTTTAGTTTTAAATCTTTTAGCCAAATAGATTATTCTTTCGACATCTAAGACATTATAAACGTCATAGGTTTTAGTAATATCTAAATAAAGTGGGGTAATTTTATTTTGTTTAAAATAGGTTTCTAGTTGATCTAAAACCTCTTCGCTTAAATCATATATATTGGTGTGGTTGATATCTCTTAAAACAAACTTATCAGCTTGTAATGTTTGATATAAATCAATCTGACCATTTAAATCAGGTATCATATCTACATAAACACTAATCATGTTTACTCACCTCATACATTAATATTGCACCAGCAATACTCACGTTTAAAGATTCGATTCCACTTGTTTCGATGGTGACTAATTCATCAGCAAATCTAAAGAGGTATTTGCTAATCCCGTTACCTTCATTACCCAGCACTAAAACCACTTTATCATTAAGCGGTACTTTGCTAATCTTTTTAGCCTTTTTAGGGGTACTCATGAGTATTTGATAATTGTCTCTTTTTAAAACCCCTAAAGCTTCTTCTAAATCCCTATTAATTAAATTCATATTAAATAGGGTTCCTTGAGTCGCTCTAATGGTTTTATCATTATAATAATCAGCTGTATCTAAGCTTGAAATTATTGTGTTAAACCCAAACCCGGCAGCGGTTCTAATTAAAGTTCCTAGATTACCTGGATCTTGAATTTCATCCAACACTAAGACTCTATTAGAATATGGTTTTGGAGCTACTTTTTGAGTAATGGCTAAAACGTCAAATGGTGTTTGAGTTAAAGACAATTCTTTCATTAAAACTTCACTAATTAAAATCCCTTCTTTTTCAGGATTTGACGTATAAAGTTCAAGTTGATAACCTGCATTCTTGGCCTCATTTATAATTTGATCTCCGTAAATTAAGAATGTCCCTGATTCATCACGGTATTTCTTTTTTTGAAGTTTAAAAAGCCATTTAATTTGTTTGTTTTCGCGTGAATTAATCATTATTAATCACATCCCAAGCTTCATTTACAGTAAATCCCAACATCGACAAATTAATATTTGAGTCTGCCTTTATTCTCCAACTATGGGTATTTTCAACAATTTCATCAATTAATTCTTGATAGTTCGGAATATAGTTCTCGTATAATACTGATTTTTTAATAGAAGGCATGGTTGAAGGACTCTTGGGGACATAAACAGTACAACAATCTTCAAACGGTCTAATAGAAATATTAAACGTATCAATCGTTTGAGAAATCTTGATAATGTCTTGTTTGTCATAAACTGCCAGTGGTCTAATAATCGGAATATTTGTCACAGACTCAATGGTTTTCATACTATTTAAAGTTTGGCTTGCTACTTGCCCTATGGATTCACCTGTAATAATAGCTAGTGCATTACGTTTATCTGCAAGCTTTTCTGCAATTCTAAACATCATTCTTCTCATGACAGTAATGATGTAGGATTCTGGTACATGAAGTAATATTGCTTGGTGTAGTTTTGTAAAAGGAACCATTAACACATTGAATTCATGTTTAGGGCTATAAAGTGCTAATTTCTTAGCTATATCAATAACTTTTTGAGCTGATTCAATTGAAGTTAATGGTGTAGATTCAAAGTGAATTCCTTCTAATTGAACCCCTTGTTTCATCGCTAAATATCCCGCAACAGGTGAATCAATACCACCTGATAACATTAATACACCATTACCAGCAACCCCTACTGGAAAACCACCTAATCCTTTGTATGATTTTAAAAACAGATACACAAAACCTTCCCTAATTTCAATTTTTAATGTGTCTTTAGGGTTATGCAGGTCTACTGTAATTTTCGCATCTAATTTAGGCAGTATTTCTTTAGAAATTACCTTAGAAAAATCTTGGGAAGTAAAGGGAAATGATTTATCCGCTCTTTTTGTTTCAACTTTAAAAGTAGTTTCAGGATCTAATTCCTTATTTAAAAGTGTTACAGCTGTTTCGACTATATCATTAAAATCTTGGGAACAAACTTTCACAAAACTAAAAGAACCAATACCACTTACACGCATTAGTCTTTCTATAATTATTTCTTGTTTCGTATCTTTAATGTCTAGATAAACCCTATCATGAGTTTTAATCATTTCAACATCTAAATCTTTTATATTTTGTCTAATTAATCGAATCGCTTGATTAATAAAGGCTTGTCTATTTTTACCTTTTAACATTAAGTCACCAAACCGAATCAATACTTGATCATAATTCATAAAATATCACCAAAAGTATTTTACCATATTTTAATGGTTTTCATGGTATATTTATTAAAGAGGTGTTTATATGGAAGTATTACTAAAAAGTGCTGAAGCACTATTTAAAGAATCTAAAAATAATACAAGTTTACTATCAAACGCTAGTGCATTTATTATGCATACTATCGAGAATTTGAACTGGGTAGGTTTTTACATTTATGAAGATAACGCATTAATTGTAGGACCTTTCCAAGGAAAACCAGCATGCGTTGAAATAGAAGTTGGTAAAGGCGTTTGTGGAAATGCATTTAAAAATAATAGCGTTTTAAATGTTCCAGATGTCCACTTATTCGAAGGTCATATCGCTTGTGATGGTGCATCTAACAGTGAACTCGTAATTCCATTGGTTAAAAATGGCAACAAAATCGGGGTCTTTGATATTGATTCACCCATCTATAACCGCTTTGATAAGGATTTACAGAAATTTCTAGAAATATTTGCTGAACTATTATTAAAATACTACCGTGAATAAATCTTGACAATTAAGTTTCAAATGGTATAATATAGCAGTCGGTAAAAAGCAGGCATAACATTTATTTAATCCTAATCTCTACCCGTAGGGGAGCCAGTAACCTTTATCTGCTTAAGGTGAAAACAATAGATGATTACTTAAGTGAATGAATTGCATTTTTGCCACCAAATACTATAAGGAGGTAAAAATTATGAGTCGTTACACTGGACCATCATGGAAGATTTCTAGACGTTTAGGCTATTCAATTAGCGAAACTGGAAAAGAACTCAAAAAACGTCCATACGCACCAGGACAACACGGGCAAAGACGTAGTAAATTAAGTGACTATGGTCAACAGCTTCAAGAAAAACAAAAAGTTAGATTCACATATGGTGTATCTGAAAAACAATTTGTTAAAACATTCAACGAAGCTAAGAACATGCCAGGTGTTCATGGTGAAAACTTTATTAAATTGTTAGAATCTAGATTAGATAACGTTGTTTATCGTTTAGGTTT
>CAYJBF010000101.1:0-3845 GCA_964368415.1 uncultured Acholeplasmataceae bacterium
TTATTTATACAACTTTAAAAATAGAAGAGCTTCGCCAACGAAAATAGGAATTTAAATAATTTAGCATTAATCTTTTCATATATAATCTCCCTTTAAAATAAAAAAAGGTAAAAATCGCTTGGGACGATTTTTACCGTGTTGCCACCCAATTTCATAACATTAATTTGTTACCTCTTAGTACTATCATACTAATTACCTGATAACGGTGGTGTCCGTTAAAAGCTACTATTAATTCACTTTTACCCTCAATAGGCCATTCGTTTATCAATGTTTGTTATTTTACACCAACCAATAACTCTCTAAAAAAACATTTTTTATAAACTACTATTCTATCTCTTCGGTTTACTTAATTATAATGTAAAAAATATAAAAGTCAATCCTTATTTTAAGCGTTGTTTGAATTAATTTGATGATAACTTCTTTATGATAGTTTTAAAAAAAGAAGAAAAAGAGTATAATGAATATAGCGTTAATTGAGATTTTAAAAAATTGATAATATTTAGAAAAAGGAGGTTACTATGGCAGTAACTGAAAACAATCATAAGATTGCAGTTTTAATTGATTATGATAATTTTAACAACGAAGAATTTTTAAAAGTACTCTTTGAAGAATTAAATGAATATGGCGACATTATTATTAAAGAAGCCTATTTTTCTGATTTGGACAGTACAATCACTAATAAAAGTAAGGCAACAAAGCATAAGTTTATTGAAAAACTTCAAACTTTAGGGATTAACCCTAAACTACAAATTCCATATACAAAAGGAAAAAATGCAGCGGATATAAGAATTGCCATCGAAGCTATGGAATTATTAAATAAAGATTACATTACTTGTTTTTGTTTAGCTTCATCAGATTCAGATTTAACACCACTAGCAACAAAACTTAAAAATGAAAATAAGTTTGTTATCGGGGCTGGTATCGAATCTACACCAAAACCATTTAAGGTAGAATGTAATTACTTTATCAATATTGATACCCGTATCAAAGATACTAAAGAGTTAGCTTACAAAGTAGTAAAAGAGGCTCAAAAACAGAAAACTAAAAAAGATGACCGACTTGAAAAACTTGTAGATGTTGTTAATTCAATTATTAATGAAAATAGAGACGAAAATGGTGAGGTTCAGTTTTCGTTAGCGATTGCATTACTTAAGAAGCGCCAAACTGACTTTTCACCCAAAAACTATGGCTATAGAAATAATAGTGCACTCCCATTTTTCCATGCTATGTTAAACAATTACTATAAGATTGATAAACGTAGCGGTGTAGACTTCATTTCGATAAAAAAGAATGTTAAACCAAAAGAATAAATTTAGAAATCCGAGTGACTCAGTCATTCGTTTTTTTTCTATTAAAAATACCTAAAAAATAGTATAATGAAAATGGTGATATTATGATGGACGTTGTAATTATCGGTGGTGGAGCTTCAGGAATGATGGCTGGCGTTTCTGCTGGTAGAAAAGGATATAAAGCTCTTATAATAGAGAAAAATAATAAACTTGGTAAAAAGATTCTCGCTACTGGAAATGGGCGTTGTAACTTTACCAATGTTTTTGCTTCTAGTAAAGATTATAATAGTGATTTTGTTGAGGGCGCGTTTAAACGGTTTAGTGTTAACGATACTCTAATGTTTTTTGATAAATTAGGATTAATGAAACTAGAAGAAGGACAAGGTAGATGTTATCCTGCTAGTGAACAAGCACAATCTATTATTGATATATTAGAAGCGGAACTGAAGCGGCTAAATGTTGAGATTTGGCTAGAAAAAGAAGTTAGGGCTGTTACATACAGTAAAGGTCTATTTAAAATTAATCTGACGGATTCTAGTAGTATTATTAGTAAAAATATAATTATTTCAACGGGGGGGATTAGTTTACCGCAATCGGGATCTTCTGGAGACGGGTTACGAATTGGACAATCTTTAGGTCATTCCATAACAAAACTAACGCCAGCACTTACTAGATTAAAATTAAATCATAAATACCTAAAAGATATGAGCGGGGTTCGCTTTACAAACAATATAAAATTAATATCAGATGGGAAAGTTATTTATGAAACCGTTGATGATGTCATATTCAACAAAACCGGGATTAGTGGGCTTGGTATATTAAGTTTATCTAAATACGCCAATTTTAGTGTTGACAGTAAAAAGCGCACAAGTATTATTGTAAGACTTGTCGATAGTGATGCAGAAACATTATTATGCCGGTTTCAAACATTGAGTTATAAAACAGTATTTAACAGTTTGATAGGCTTAATTAACAAAAAACTAATTATTCCGGTTTTAAGTGAAGCTAAAATAAAAAGTTTTGACCGATTGGTTCATAACTTAAATAAGACAGAACTTAATAATTTGGTAAATGTTTTATTGGGTTTTGAATTTGAAGTGATTGGATCAGATGGATTTGATGATGCCCAAGTAACATCAGGCGGAATTAATCTTAGTGAGGTTAATAAAAACACCTTAGAAAGCTTAATTGTGAAGGGGCTATATTTTACTGGTGAGGTTTTGGATATAGATGGTAAAAGTGGTGGGTATAACTTACAGTGGGCATGGAGTAGTGGCTATTTAGCAGGTCTTTTAGGTAAATAAGGAGATTTATAATGTTTAAAACAGTTGATAGAAAAAATACACAAAGCATTAAATGGGATCAAACTAAAAAAGAAGATTGTATTCCTTTTACTATTGCGGATAGTGATTATGCAGCACCTAAGCAAGTTATTGATGCCTTAACGAAGCGCGTTAACCATTCAGTGTTTGGGTATACTTATTTAGATGAAGACTACTATAACATTATTATAAATTTTATTAAAAGACATTATAACTATGAAGTCCAGTCCAATCAAATTGTCACAACAACCGGCGTTGTTGGGTCTATTTACTATGCCATTAAAATGTTAGCAGATAAATCAGAAGGGGTTATTATTCAAACCCCAGTTTATAATATGTTTTATGGTCTAATTGAAAAAGCTAATAAGCGGGTAGTAGAAAATAAACTAATCGAAGAAGATGGTTATTATAAGATGGATTTTGATAACCTTGAATACTTATTTACTCAGGGCAATAAGATTATGATATTATGTAGTCCTCATAATCCTGTTGGACGTGTATATAAAGAAGAAGAACTAAAAAAACTTGTTTTACTTGCGAAAAAATATGATGTTTATTTGTTAAGTGATGAAATTCATGCAGATATTATTTTGAATGACAATCAATTTATTTCTTTGATGACTTATTATGATATATATCAAAATATAATAGTCTTTCACGCCCCTTCAAAAACATTTAATATTGCAGGACTTCATATTAGTTTGGTTGTCTCTAAAAACGATGCATTAATTGAAATGTATAAGAAAATAACCGATGAGGGTTATTTTAAAAATCCAAGTTTGTTATCCATAACCGCATTAAAAGCAGCTTATAAAGATTGTGATAACTGGATGAAACTACAAAATGAACATTTATCGAACAATTATAAAATCATTCAAGATTACTTTGAAAAAATGCACCCTAAGGTGATTCTTTCAAAAGTAGAAGGAACCTATTTGGTTTGGTTAAATTTGAAATATTTGAATATTTCATGTGAAGAAGCGACTAAAGAACTTATGAAACATCATATATCCGTTGGTAAAGGAACCATCTATAGTCCATTTAGTGAGGGTTATTTCAGGTTAAACTTTGCTTGTTCGGTTCAGCAACTTTTAGAGGGTCTAAAAAGACTAACTGAAACCATTTTAATATTAGAAAAAAATCACAATAAATAATGTATGAAGATTATTGTATTTCATATTATAATAATCTTATGCAGGCGTAGTTAAATGGTATAACTTTTGCTTCCCAAGCA
>CAYJBF010000102.1:0-3757 GCA_964368415.1 uncultured Acholeplasmataceae bacterium
ATTTCATTTAAATTAATAATTGAGTTATTAATTTCTGATAATAAAATCCCATAGTTACCTAAAGATGTTTCCATTGAAATTTGGTGTTTCCCTGCTTCAAAATAGAAGAGGTAGGCTTCATCTTTGGTTCCAAGTGTTTGAACGCGCCAATCACTTGAATGTGTAAAACCATAATGTTTCATTTCTTTAAATGGAATTTCTCCATCGATATATATATTTCTTGAAACGACCATACCAGCAGCAAGTTTTTGTTTAAGGCGTAATGAAACTTCATATAAGCCCGATTCTGCTACTTCAAAATCCCAAGCAATGATATTACCACTAATTCTCCAGTTATCTCCACCGATGGTGTTAAGAATGATTTTCGCTGGATCTGTTTTACTGGTTTTTGAATCAGTTCTATCATTTAATGGATACAGTGTTGGAGATGTTGTATAAGCTGGTGTTTCTGCTTGTAAAACGATATTATCTTCAACTACTTGATAGTTGTTGTTTTCATAAGTTTGTTTTAACTCTTCGTAAGTAATAGTTTCTACAACTGGTTTTAATGTGACTTTACTAATTAGCATCGCTTCTCTAATTGATATTAAAGAAATCGTGTTAAGTCCCTTTTCAAAGTGAAATAAAAATGGTTCTGTGATATATCCAGCATTGTCTTTTATTTGAGTTGTCATCCATTGTGGAATTTCAACTTGGCTTGGACGAATATCATTGCCGAAAATATCTTTCTTAATTGCTTCTTTTGCACCCCACACTCTAAGGAATGTGACGTTATTTGACCCAGAAAAAGGATATTCTCCATTAATCTTTATGCCTCGTTCAATATTTGCACTTGACGAGTGCGTTGTTTCTGGAAAATAAGTGATTTCTAAATTATAAAAACCGGCTTCAGGTAAATTAACTTCATAATTAACCACGCTCGTTTCTAATGTTTCAATAACATTTTCTTCGCCTTGATATGACCCTAAAATTGTTACATCAGTTCCATCTACGTAATCAGAACCTTCAAGTGTTACGACACCTTGGGGATAATTTTCCGCAAATGAGCTAATGTATCTATGGTAGTCTGAGTGTTCTTTAAATTGCTCTAAATCAACTGTTTCTGACGCAGATAGATTATACTTTAATGTGTTTGTGTCAAATACCATGATTATCGCATCAACAGCACCATAAACAACGATTAAACCCATCGCAATTAACATAACGATAAAAAATTTTTTCAAAAAAATCCCTCCTATGATTAAAAATAAACCCCCTTTCCCTTTGTTCGGAAAAGGGGGTGTATTTTAAGTTATTCTATGCACCTAAATATCTTCTTAATGCGTCTTCGTAAGCTGGTTTGATTTGTCCTATTAAAGTTCTGTATGAACCTTGAGGAATACCTGTATTGATTGCACCCGCGAAACTGCCTGGTGAGTAACGGCCAATATCCATACCATAAAGTACACTTCTGTAGGCTTTATCGTAAACTGTTAAGTAAGCTTCTACATAGTTGTCTTTTTCTAGACGTTCTTTAAGTAGGTTTGTAAACTCTTCAATACCTTGTTCTTCAGTAGTACGTCTTTGCATATCCCACCAAACTTTAAAGACTAATTCTTTTCTTTGTGCGGTCATGCCAGCGCCCATTACTGGGAATGATGGTCCATAAATTGGTGATCTATAAGTACCGTTTGCAGCCTTATATGCATCACTCATTGGGAATGGTACAAACCCTAATTCAAAGTTAATATTGCTTCCCCATCTGTTATCAGCATTGATAAACCAGAAATGACCAGGGTGGAAAATAACTTTACCAGTTAACCAATCAACGCTACCTGCGTCGTAAGCTCTTGAAGGCTCGAATAGTTCAGCGTCATATAATTCTTTAATGAACGCATAAGTTTCTAATGCATATTGGTTATCAAAGTCAACTCTTCCTCTTGCTTCATTGATAAATTCACCACCATTAAGTGGAACTAATTGTTCTGCATATTCAGATAATACGCCACCTAATACATATTCTTCAGCTCCGATACCAGCTTTAGCTTGCAATGCCCATGCTTGGAATGTAGACCATGACCAGTTACCAGCTAAATACATATCGGTTGGGTTTTGTAAACCAAGTCTTTGAACCATCGTTGCATTGTAATAGAAGCCTGACTCTAACCCTAAACCACCGGTTGCGAAACCATAAGATTTAGTTTTATATTTACTTGCCTCTTTAATTGATTGTGGAACATCTTCACCATAAGCACCAGCTTTTAAGAATTCGTCTACTGGGGTAATTGCACCACCGGTAGCTAATCTTGGAATCCAGTCTGAACTGATATGATAATAAACGTCTGCTAATGGTTTACCATTAATATTCGCTTGAATCATGGCGTTAATTCTTGCATCACCCCATGCAGCGTTTGCTGGATAAGGAATATAGTGAACTTCTACATTATGTTTTTCTTCTGCTGCTCTTTGTAAATCTTGTCTTTCTTTTTGATATAAGCCAGAGTAATCAGGTAAGAATGGATCGTTTTCTTTTGGATCTCCACTCATGAAATAAATTTTTGTTTTACCAACAATTGGTGGCACAACAGTAACTGTTCTTTCAACTGATAATGTATCTTCAAATGATCCAGTAACTGTGTAAGTTAATTTATATGTACCTTCAGTATTAACGTCTACGACACCAGACACGCTGATTTCACTTACGTCAATTGCACCAAGTGAATCTTTGGCAGTAACGCCTGCTTTAGGATCAAACGCATCACCTTTCGTAACACTTGTATTAGAAGCACCTAAAATTTCAATTCGGTTAAATACTGTCACAGTACGGATAACTTCAACGTCAACACCATTTTCTTTTAAATAAACCACTGGGTCTTGATCTAAGTTATCTGGATCTTCAATCTTGTAGGCGACTTCATAATCGCCAGGAATTGTGTTATTGATTTCATTTCTAACCACTCTAATGAATGAAGTCAAGGTTCTTGTTGTCTTAGTAACACCATCTTCAGCTAAGACTGGTTGAATCGCAGTAACACCTTGTGTTGGAACAAATGTATTTCCAACTTCAAGTCTTGCTGTATAAGGCTCTTCACCTAAACCGCCCCATGAAGTTTGGTCAACAACAGAAATGTTTCTTACGAATTCAGTTGTAACACCTTTATAAGTAACCTTATAAGTGATTTCGTATTCTCCGATATCTTTTGTATTAACTTCTTCTACAACTTCACCATTTGATTTAATAGTGATTTCAAACGTAGGTTGAATTGGTGCACCACTTGTAATTTGGCCGTCAACTGGGTCCATTAAATAAACACCAAGTAGTGGATCAAATTCAGCAACCCCAACAGAAACTTTTCTATCGGTTGCACCTTTTAAAGTTGCTTCTTTAACACTAAATGTGACAACTAATACCGCCACTTCACCATCTGAACCTTTAACGCTAAATGTAACGTCATAAGTACCTACGGTATTAACATCAACAGATCCTTCAACTTCAACTTTAGCTAAGACATCGCCTTTGGCTTCATCTGTAGCAGTAATACCTGCCCACATGTCAAAGTTAGGGTCTCCTAGTCTTACATCAACTGAAGTTTTACCTTCAATGACTGCAGGGCCTGTTTCTCCCCCACAGGCAACTAGCAAGGTAAGACTGAATATTACGAGTAATAAACTCAAAATTCTTTTCATATTTTTATCTCCTTTTAATATGATTTTGAAATATTATGCACTGTGTAAATGTAAGTGTTTACAAATATATTATACTATAAAAGCCTTATGT
>CAYJBF010000103.1:0-3679 GCA_964368415.1 uncultured Acholeplasmataceae bacterium
CCGGTTCTTCTGTCTTCATCATAGGCTTCTATTTTATATTTTATTAATAAGCTATTAATTAGTTTTAAAGTTTTGTTACCCAATTTATTTTGAATTGGACAATCAGTAACATTAATAAGTTTATGGGTGTTTTCCTCATAAAAACCAGCTATAAGTTGATTCTTATTATTTTTTGAGTAGGTTGTAAGTAGTTTGGTACGGTAATGTTTAGAATTATCAGAAGCAACTGTATCATTAATGGTTGTGTTAATTTTATATTTTGATAGTTCTTTTCTAATAACTTCTTTTTTATAATCAATTTGGGCTTGATATGACATGGCTTGAAGCTGACAGCCCCCACACTTGTCATAGTAAGGACAAAAAGGAACAACTCGCTCAGGAGAATCGGTTATTCTTTTAATAATATTTATTTGATTGTTATTGATATCACATTCAAATGTTTCACCAATTAGGATATCTCTAAAATAGCCTTTTGTTCCCTCATGATATAAAATACCTTGACCACGACTATCAATACTGTTACACGTAAGTACTTTAATCATAGTTTTATCTCGTTAATTAATTCTTTCTTAGATAAGTAATTATCTAAATTATTAACCACTAATTTCATTAACATTTGATCGGATAGTGGTGTATTGCTTGAGTTATGAGGCGTTATCACAAGATTTTTCATCGCCCAATAAGGAGAAGCTTTATCGATTGGTTCTGTTTGAAATACATCAAGGTAAGCGCCTCTAATTCTATTTTGTTTTAAAAGTTCAATTAAATAGGTTTCATCATGCGTTTGTCCTCTACCAACATTCACATAAAAAGCCTCTTTATGCATTAAACCTAATAGATCTTTATTAAGTAAATTAGTTGTAAATTTATTTAATGGTAAAGTGTTAATAATATAATCCGATTCAGTCATTAATAATTTTAAGCCCTCAACTGTATTATACGTTTTGTCAAATAGACTGTCTTCATCGCTTCTTCTATAAACACTCGAGGTTATATTAAATCCTTTTAGTCTTTTTAATATTTCTAAGGCTATGGAACCACCACCAACAAATCCAACTCTAGAACCTTCTAAATCTTTAAAATTAAAATGAGATTCCCAAATATGGTTATACTGTTGGTGGTGATATAAATTGAGTCCTTTATTAAATGACAATATTTGACCAACTACCATCTCTGCTATTGGGATACTATAAACATCTTTAGCATTGGTAAGTTTAATTTGCTTTTCTTTTAAAAATGATACGTCTAACGTGTCATAGCCAGCAGTAATAAGTAAAACATATTTTAACTGATTAAGGGTTTCTAAATGACCTTTTATCTGTGAGCTCACCCCAATAAATACTTCGATATCTTTGTTTATTTCATGATGAACTACCCAGCGCTTGTCTAGGTATGATTCAATCTCTTTATAAATCCTTTTCGGGATAAATACGTGCATAACATCAACTCCTAATACTATTATACATGATAAAAGGCTCAAACTTTGAAAATAGTTTGAGCCTTATGAGATTAATTAATAATTAAAACAATGAATATAATAAGAACAGTGAACTCATGAGTGAAGCCACTAAACTAACCACTGTAATTTGAGTATTAATACTTGGTCCCGCTGTATCTTTAAATGGATCACCAACCGTATCACCTACAACTGCCGCTTTATGAGCATCAGAGCCTTTACCGCCATGGTTTCCAGCTTCAATAAATTTCTTCCCATTATCCCACAAGCCACCACTATTACTCATAAATAACGCTAAAAGTAGACCCGTAATAATGTTACCAGTCAAAAATCCACCAATAGCCCTAACACCACCGATAAACCCGACTAATAATGTTATAACAATGGCTAATAGACCTGCCGGAATCAATTCTTTTAAAGCCCCTATAGTCCCTATTTCAATACATTTATCATACTCAGGAACAATCCCATCTTTACCTTCTTTAAGACCTTCTATCTCATCAAATTGTCTGTGAATTTCTTTAACCATCTTTTGAGCATTCTTCCCAACCCCAAGCATTAATAAAGCCGAAAATACAGCTGGAACAGTAGCACCAACCAATAAGCCAAAGAACACAACTGGATCAATCACATCAAATCCAGTAAGCAGTGGAACAGAAAGCCCTCTTTCTACGATTGTCAGATTAACCTCAGTCATAAAAGCTCCCAGTAATGCGATAACCGTCAATCCTGCTGCACCAATCGCAAAGCCTTTCGTTACAGCTTTAACTGTGTTACCAGCACTATCAAGTTCATCAGTAATATCTAATACTTCGTGCCCTAAGTTCCCCATTTCAGCTAAACCTCTTGCATTATCAACAATTGGTCCATAAGCATCGTTAGAAATAATCATACCAACTATTGATAACATCCCCACAGCAGCCATAGATATACCAAACATACCGTAAAATGGACCTAGTGGGTCAAGAATCAAATAAGCGCTTAGTGCACTGACTGCAATCCCAACCATGGATGGCATTACTGATAAAAACCCATAACTCATTCCTGAAATGATAGTTAGTGCTGAGCCACTCTTAGATGCTTCTGCTACAGTTCGAACAGGTTTATGACGGTCATTAGTAAATAAATCACTGGTTATTCCTATGATAACCCCTACCACTAAACCAATCATAGCTGCGCCATAAATACGCCAATTAATATTTAATAGATAAGTTGCAAGGCCTGTTAAGGCTGCATATAATAAAGTGGTTATATATGTACTCTTGTTTAAAGCACTTGTTGGACCACCTTTTTTACCCATTCGTGCGAATAAAATACCTATCATTGAAGCCAGTAAACCCAATATCGCAAATACAAAAACTGTCGTGGTATGTTTTGAATTACCATATACACCATCTAAAGAAATAGCCATGACAAGTGCAGCGGACATTGACGCCACATTCGAATCAAATAAATCAGCCCCCATACCAGCAACATCTCCCACATTATCACCGACGTTATCAGCGATAACAGCTGGATTTCTAGGATCATCTTCTGGTATTCCAAGTTCGACTTTTCCAACTAAATCGGCTGAAATATCTGCAGTCTTCGTAAATATTCCTCCTCCCGCCTTAGCAAATAAAGCGAGCGAGGATGCTCCAAAACTAAACCCTAATAAGGCTTGTGAATTCCCTACTAGAAAAAATACTAGAGATACTCCCAGTAAAGAACCACCTACAACTGCCATTCCCATGACAGAACCCCCTCTAAAGCCCACTAAAAAGGCAGGTTTAATACCTTTTTTAGCAGCTTCAGCGGTTCTCATATTTGCTGAGGTAGCTACTTCCATCCCAATAATGCCTGCGATTGCAGAGAAAATTGTCCCAAAAACATAACTAACGGCCATCCAAACATTATCTACAAAATTACCTTCCCAGATAAATTTTGGTAAAAAAATGAGAATCAATGTCCCTGCTACAAGTGTAAACCACATTAACATTTTATATTCTTTTTTTAAAAATGTTCTAGCGCCTTGTTTTATGTAAGAGCCAATCTCTCTAATTCTAATGTTTTCTTGAGGTTGACGCTTAATCCATAATAATAACCAAAACGCTAACCCAAATGCTAAAAGTGAAACCATAAGCGAAGCCAATAATATCCAATTCACTCTAAAATCTCCTTTCTAAAAACGCTTTCACTCTTATTATAATCTTTATTGTCGATTATTAAAACAAGAAATATTAT
>CAYJBF010000104.1:0-3650 GCA_964368415.1 uncultured Acholeplasmataceae bacterium
GTAGTAACTAAAGACTTTTTCCATTATTTTTTTATACTTCAAATTGTGAATTATATAACTCTGCATAAAAACCATTTGCTAAAAGTAAGTCATCGTGTGTCCCACTTTCAACAATATCGCCCTCTTTCATCACTAAAATTAAGTCAGAGTTTTTAATGGTTGATAAGCGGTGTGCAATAACAAACGAAGTTCTATCTTCCATTAATTCATCCATCGCTTTTTGGATTAATACTTCAGTTCTAGTATCTATTGATGAAGTAGCTTCATCAAAGATTAAAAGTGGTGCATTAAGTATCATCGCTCTGGCAATGGTTAATAATTGTTTTTGGCCAGCAGATAGATTTAATTTATCAGTTAAGATGGTATCGTATTTTTCTGGTAGTGTATTAATAAAGAAATGAATGCCTACTGTTTTACAAATAGATTCCACTTCTTCAAACGTTATTTTATCATTTGTGAAGACTAAGTTTTCATAAACACTTCCTTCAAATAACCATGTATCCTGAAGTACCATCCCAAATAAGTTGTGGACATTTTCTCTGGTGATATCTTTCGTATCAACCGAATCAATTAAAATACGACCACTATTCACTTCGTAAAATCGCATTAACAGGTTAACCAGTGTTGTTTTCCCGGCTCCAGTTGGACCTACTATCGCAACTTTTTGTCCTGGTTTAATTTTTGCTGAGAAGTCATTAATAACGAGTTTATCTGGATCATAACCAAACTTAACATTCTCAAATATAACTTCACCTTTCACATCTTTTAGTATTTGAGTTTTACTAGATTCATCTTCTAATTCTTTTTCTTCTAAAAACTCAAATACACGTTCGGCTGCTGCAGTCCCAGATTGAAGTGAGGTTGTAGCTTGTGCCATGGTCGTTAATGGTTGAGTGAATAGTCTTACATAAATCAAGAATGCTAAGATGACCCCAAAATCAACACGACCACTTGAGGCTAATATAGCCCCGACAATAATAACGGATACATACCCTAAGTTTCCGATGAATCCCATTAATGGCATCATAATTCCTGATAAAAATTGAGATTTCCAACCACTTTGGTATAAATCTTCATTCATTTCATTAAATGTTTGAATTTCTTTATGTTCAGCATTATATGCCTTAACGTTTGTATGCCCTGTATAAATTTCTTCAATATGCCCATTTAATGCCCCAAGCTTACTTTGATAAGCTCTAAAGAATTTTTGAGAACGCATGACGATAACCATCATGATGACAAACCCTAATAATGATGCAACAATTGCGGTAACTGCTAGTATCCAGTTCGTGATAAACATCATCACAATAGAACCAATAAACATTGTAATGGCTGTAACAAGCGAACCAAAACTTTGTTGATAGGTTTGACCAACCATGTCCACATCGTTAGTCATACGGCTTAACACATCACCGATGTTTGTCGTATCATAATATTTAAATGGAATCTTATTCATCTTAATCGCAATATCTTTTCTAAAGTTATTCGATACTCTTTGAGATACCGTAGTTAAAATAAAACCTTGAGTATAATTAAACACAAAGCCTATACTATAAAATATAACGAGTGTTATACCTAAACGGTTAACGAGTTCCATATTAATGGTTTCTGAAGGGAATATGCCTTGTTCAGGTCTAAACATGATTGATTTTGTAATTTCATTGGTCATATCTTTAATTAAGTCTGGACCTAGTATATTTAATATCGTTCCAATAAAGGCTAAAATAAACGCTATTACAATCATTGTATGATAAGGTTTCGCATACCCTAACATTTGTTTAAATGATTTTTTAAAGTTCTTAGC
Source organism: uncultured Acholeplasmataceae bacterium (assembly GCA_964368415.1). Lineage (GTDB taxonomy): Bacteria > Bacillota_I > Bacilli_A > Acholeplasmatales > UBA5453 > UBA5409. The sequence continues at coordinate 1,805 of CAYJBF010000104.1, forward strand.
TTTAGCACCACCAGCCATTTTACCATGACCTACTCCAGGTCCACGAGGTGAGGTTTGAGTTTGTTCTTTATCTTTAACCATTTTGAATTTCCTCCTCTGATAATTGTGATAATGCGATTTCACGGTAAATTTTATTGTTATCAATTAACATTTGGTGTTTACCCGCACCAACTATTTTACCTTCATCGATGACTAAGATTAAATCAGCATTCTTAATCGTCCCAATTCTTTGAGCAACGATTAAGGTAATATGTTCATGTAAATTGGATTTTAAAGCGTGTCTTAAGTTATGGTCTGTTTGATAGTCAAGGGCAGAAAAACTATCGTCAAATATTAGAATATTCGCTTCTTTTTGAATCGCTCTTGCGATTGATAATCGTTGTTTTTGTCCACCGGAGAAATTCTTACCCGCTTGTGAAACACGCGATTTTTCTTTACTTTCTAAGGATTGAACAAAGTCTTTCGCTTGGGCGATATACAAAGCTTGATCCAGTTCTTTTATTGAATCTATACCGTAGTTAACATTAGTTTCAATGGTACCACTAAATAAAAAAGCTTGTTGAGAAATATATCCAATTCTCGTTCTTAAATCTTTTTGGCTATAATCTTTGATGTTAATATCATTGATGGTAATTTCACCTTCAGTGACATCATAAAATCTTGGGATTAAATTAATCAAAGTTGATTTACCTGCTCCGGTTGCCCCAATAATCGCAACCACATCGCCTTTATTCGCTTTGAAACTAATATTTTCTAATACTAAATCAGAAGCATCCGGGTATTTAAACGATACATTCTTAAACTCTAAAGTTTCTATTTGGGTCTTTAAAGGTAAGTTTCCATCGTTAATCTTTGTTTTGGTGTTAAGAACTTCTAAGATACGATTAGCTGATACTTGTGCTCTAGGCATAATAACAAATATCATGACAAGCATCATAAATGCCATAATCACTTGCATTGCATATTGAGAAAAGATAATCATTGGTCCGTATACTTCCATTCTGGCTAATAATCCAACACTTGGATTAGCCAAATCTAAAGGAATATCACTAATTAATGATCCTCCAATCCAGTAAATAGCAAGACCAAGACCTGTCATAACCAATGTCATGGTTGGCATTAATAAACTCATAACCCTTCCCGCAAATAATCCGTCATTCATTAAGCGATGACTAATACTATTAATCTTCCCTTTTTGGTATTTCTCCGCATTATACGCTTTTATAACTCTTAAACCTGTTAGATTTTCTCTAGTGTGTTTATTTAATTCATCGGTATTTTTCTGTATCTTCTTAAACCTTGGAATTGCTAAAAAGATAATCATAAGCATGACAATACTTATTATAAATATTGCGACAATGGTCACTACTGTAAATTCAAATCTGGAATCCGATATCTTAAAAATACTCCATATCGCAAGTATCGGTGCTTTTAAAATAATTTGAGCCCCTAATGATATTACCATTTGAACTTGAGTAATATCATTGGTTGATCTTGTGATTAAACTTGGGGTGGAGAAATTATTTATTTCTTCCATGGAAAAGTCTGTCGTCTTTTCAAATATCCTAGCGCGTAGCCTTGCCCCAAATCTTGATGAAAGACGGGCAAAAATTAGACCTACAATAATTGCCGATGTCAAACTTCCAAGGGCTAAGGCTAACATTTTTAACCCTTCTAATATAATCTTTGTTATCTCTGCATTTTCACTTAAAGCCATTTGTGAAATAGTCAGCATATATTGTGGTAGTTCAAGTTCTAAATAAACCTGTCCTCCAATTAATACAAGGGAGATAAGTATCCATAACCATTCTTTTAGTTTTAAATATTTAAGTACTCTTAACATTTC
>CAYJBF010000105.1:0-3630 GCA_964368415.1 uncultured Acholeplasmataceae bacterium
TTACTGAATCTAGTAAAGGGAAGAGTGACATATATTGAAAAATCTCTTTATTAATTATATAAGTGCCTGCTTCAAGTCTAACAATTTTATTGGTTTCATCCATGATAGTTAAATTAGGGTATTTTTCTAGTAGTAATAAGTTACCAATAAAGTGATCACTTCTACTTCCTTTAATCCCACCTACTAGAGTAACATCATCTGTATTTTGATATGCATGTCTTAAAGCATAAGCGGTATCTGACTCATCTTTATCACGGCTCAGTTTAATGGTTTTAATTCCCTCTAATAAAGAGGCGTTTTTCAATGAATCAAAATCACCTATTGCTAAATCAATATGGATATCTTGTTTTAAAAGTTCACTAACCGCGTTATCACAAGCATAAACTGTTTTATCATTCAAATCAATAATACTTTTGATTGCCTTAGGTACCTTAGGACTTACGACAACAATTTTCATCTTAACGACTCAATGGCCTTTTTACGGTCTTTTTGGTTTAAGATATAAGATCCGCTCACAACAATGTCCACACCTGTTCCGCAAACCATTGGAATGGTCTTATCGTTAACCCCGCCATCAATTTGAATGACGTAATTATAGTTGTGTGTTTTTCTTAGTTCATCTAACTTTTTAACCTTGTCCATTTGATCTAACATAAAACTTTGACCACCAAATCCAGGTTCAACTGTCATAACCAACACTAAATCAACCATAGCTAAATAGTCATAAATAGTTTCAATCGGGGTTTTAGGCTTTAATGATAAACCAACCTTAACACCATTTTCTTTAATCTTTTTGATGGTTTCTAGAGGTTTATTTGCTTCCACATGAATTGTTATATAGCTAGATCCTACTTTAACAAAATCATCGATATAGTCATAAGGATTTTCAATCATTAAATGGGTATCTAAAGGAACTTTTGTGATGTCTTTTAAACCCATTAAAACCGGTGCCCCAAAAGATATATTTGGCACAAAATGCCCATCCATCACATCTAAATGGATAAAGTCCGAATCCTTAATTGAGATTATTTCATTTTTTAAATTATTAAAGTCTGCGGTTAATATCGAGGTTGCAACTTTCATTAATATCGCTCCTTTTGATTATCTATTTCTTCATAAAATTTATGATAATTTTCAATTCTTGATTTTAAAATACTTGGATTGTTTTTCACATTACAATGTGGTTCATTCACATGATTACAATCATTGCCAAACTTACAATCGGATTTATAATTATCAAACTCAATAAAATAATTTTTAAGTTCACGTTTATCAAAGATGTTAAAGTCTAATTTTGAAAATCCGGGTGTATCAGCAACTAGACCTTCTTTATATTCAAATAATTGGTTGTGTCTTGTGGTATGTTTACCTCTACCTAAAGCATTACTAGTTTCTTGAGTTTTCAGTTCTAAAGTTGGCATTAACGCGTTAATAAAAGTCGATTTGCCAACACCGGTTTGTCCTGCTACAACAGTAACCTTATCTTTAAAAACATTTTCTAATATATCAAAACCTACTTTTTGTTTACTATTTACATAGTAGAGTTCGTAGCCAATTGTTTCATAGTAATGTAATAATGTTTTTAATTCATTTAATTCTTTAGCTTCGATTAAATCTATTTTAGAAATAATAATGATTGGCTTAATTTGAGCCTTTTCGATAAGTACTAGAAATTGATCTAATAAATTAAAACTAAAATCAGGTCTAACTGTGGAGAAAAACAACAAGATTTGATCAACATTACTGACATCAGGTCTATCTAATTCATTTCTTCTTGGCTTAATTTCAGTAATCGGATAGTTATCATCGGTATTATCATAATAAACAATATCGCCTACTTTAGGTGATATTTGTATGGTCTTAATATCTCTTTTGGTACGCATGGTTGTTTGCTTATTAAAGCTAGAATCTTCATCTAATCTAACATACCGGAGTTTTCCACTTGCTTTAGATTCAAAATGTTCATTCGTTTCTAGGTCTCTAATTGTATACCAACCACCAATTGATTTAATAATTCTACCTGTTTTCAAACCATCTCTCCTTAACCTAAGTTTTGACTTCTTAACTGCCCACAAGCAGCATTAATATCATGGCCTTGTTCTTTACGTAAAGTTGCATTAATCTTTTGTTTTATTAATGTTTGGAAGAACTTATCCATATCTTCTTTTCTACTTCTCTTAAATGGTGCTTCAATTACTTCATTATAAGGGATTAAGTTGACATATACATTCATTCCTCTTAATAATTTCGCAAGTTCTAAAGCGTGTTGTTCTTGATCATTTAAATCACGAATCATTATATACTCAATGGTGATTCTTCTGTTTGTTTTATTAATGTAATACTTCATTGCTTTAACAACGTCTTCAATTGGATATTTCTTATTAATTGGCATTAATTGACTTCTAATTTCATTGTTTGGTGCGTGTAAACTAACTGCTAAGTTAATTTGAAGCATTTCATCAGCATATTCAATAATTTTTGGAACAATCCCACAAGTCGAAACCGTAATATGTCTTGCCCCTATTTCAAGTCCTCTATGGTCATTGGCATTCTTTAAAAATCTCATTAAATTGTCATAGTTATCAAATGGTTCACCAATCCCCATTACAACTATATGAGAAATTCTTTGACCAAAAGCTTTTTCAGATTCAATAACTTGGCTCATGATTTCTCCAGCAGAAAGATTCCTTTTCTTCTTTAAAACCCCACTGGCACAAAATCTACATCCCATGTTACAACCAACTTGAGACGTTACGCAAATAGAATACCCATAGTTATGTGACATAACGACAGATTCAATTAAATTCATATCATTCAATCCATAAAGATACTTAACTGTACCATCTTCACTCTTTGATTCAACAACCTTCTTAAGGGCAGTTAACTCATAATGCTCTTTTAATAAATTTAGTAACACAGGGCTTAAATTAGTCATTTCTTCAAAGGAAGTGACTTTTTTCTTGTATAACCAGTCAAAAACTTGAGAAGCACGATATTTTTTCTCATTGTTTTCCAACATAAATTGTGTTAATTCATCAAATGTTAAATCATAAATACTCTTCATATATTCACCTTCAATTAATTATACATGAGAAACCCTAAAAACAAAAATAAAAAGAGGGAAATGTCCCCTCTTATCATTGTCTTATTTCAGCACCTAATTCTTTTTGTAATCTAAAGATTAAACTCTTCATTACTTTATCAATATCTTCACTCTCTAAAGTTGAGGTCTTAGAATTGAATGTCATGCGGTAAGCTAAAGACTTTTTATTTTCGCCTAACTTTTCGCCTTTATAAAGGTCAAAAAGCTCTAAATTTATTAAGTATTTTCGTGCTGTTTGACTAATCAAGTCATTTATTTTCGAAGCTTCTAACGTCTCATCTACTACTACAGCAATATCTCTAACAATGTTTGGATGTTTTGTAATAGATTCAAACTTAGGCTGATCCAAAATGAATTCTAAAAACAAATCCAAATTTATTTCAAAAGCAAACGTACTATCTAAAATGGTTGGATGAATTTTCCCAATTAACCCTAATACTTTTTTATCGACAACAACTTTAGCACAAACACCAGGATGGTACCCTTCAACAGAAGATTCTTTTAAATAAGTAGCGTTAATACTATAT
>CAYJBF010000106.1:0-3457 GCA_964368415.1 uncultured Acholeplasmataceae bacterium
GTATAGGATGTATAAAGAAAGACAACTAAAAGTATTAAATGAAGTGAATAATCAATCGATTACCATTTTTTATTCGGGTAAAGCACCTAAAAGAACTGCAGATCAAAACTATGAGTATGAAGTAAACCGTAATTTTTATTATTTAACCGGTTTAATTCAAGAAAATAGTTATTTAGTCCTTGTTAAAGGTAACAATAAAACCTCAAGATTACTATTTATTGATCCTTATGATGCTTTAAAAGCGTTGTGGGTCGGAAGTGGAATGGATTTTGAAGAAGCTAAAGCATTAACTGAGGTTGATCAAGTGTTATCTAACCAAACCGTTTTTGAAACTTTAAGCCGATTCTTAGGTGATTCAAGAGCCGCACAATTTGGAAAAATCGAATCATTTTACTTTGATTTCCACCGAGAAAATACCGATGAATTATTAAGCTATGAAGAATTTTTAGCAGGTAAATTAAATCGTTACTATCCAGATATTAAAGTAGAGTCTGTACACCAAGTGTTAAACCGTTTAAGAAGTATTAAAGAACCAAATGAAGTAGAAGCGATAAAACAAGCTTTGAAGATTACTGAAGAAGGCATTTTAAGAATGATGCGTCATAGTAAACCAGGAATGTTTGAATATGAAATTGAAGCACATTACCACTATACATTAAAGAAACATGGGGTTAAGCCTTCATTTAAAACTATTGCTGGATCAGGTTTAAATGGTACCATTCTTCACTACGAATCTAATAACAGAAAGACTGAAGTTGGGGAATTAATTTTATTTGATTTAGGGGTTGATTATGGGGTTTATTGTAGTGATATTACCAGAACATTCCCAGTTAACGGTAAGTTTACTGAAAGACAAAAAGCGATTTATGAAATTGTCTTAGAATGTAATAAAAAAACTATTGAATTCTTACGTCCAGGGGTTACCAACCAAGAATTTAATGATTTTTCTAAAAAGATTTTAGCGGACGGCTTAATCAAACTTGGTAAGATTAAAGATGAAACCGAATTATCCAAATATTACTACCATTCAATTGGTCACTTCTTAGGGTTAGACGTTCATGATGTGGGGGATTACACCGTTCCATTTAAAGAAGGTCAAATCTTAACTGTAGAACCAGGCTTATATCTTGCAGATGAAGGTATTGGTATCCGTATCGAAGATAATATCTTATTAACTAAAGATGGTAACATAAATTTATCTGAAACCATCATTAAAGAAGTTAAAGATATTGAAGCATACATGGCTAAAAGATAAAAATTAAATTATAAAAGTAAAATAAAAACCACACATGTAATTATTAGTTAGAGGTGATAACATGAAGAAGTGGTTTTTATTTTTATTTTGTGTTTTAGGGGTAACCCTCTATAACATAACGATTAAAGCGGATAGTAATTATAAAGCGTTTGAAGAGTTAAATTTAGAAAGTGGATCGTTACTTAAGGATTATGCATCAAGTGATTTTAAAAAGCATTATAAGAAAGTTGAAAAACGTAAGTTTTATGGGTGGAGAACCAATCAAGTAAATACGGATATTAAGGTAACTTATAAAACTGAAACGTTATTTTCCTATTATAATGACGGTTTAAGTAAAATCGAATACACCTATGAACAAAAGAAAAAAAACACGAAGACAAGAAGTCTTTCATCCACGGGTTCGATAGGGGTTAGCGTGAGTGGGTCTAAAGATAAATTTAAAGGTGGACTAGATTCTCAATTAAAATTAACAGATACCGATGCCTCTAGTGACCTAATAGAAGAGGATTATAAACTTAAAGTATCGATTGAGCCTGGGACAATGCTGAATTTATATATTTATGGCGAAGGGTTAATTTCTAATGGGGTAGCCGCAAACTATTTATTTTGGATTAGAACAACCAAAGGGGGTTACGAAATTTTTACTGTAACAACCCAGTATTATCGGTTGGAGATGGTAAGAATATAATGAAAAATAAAATCATGACACCGATTATTGTGACATTAATTAGCTGCTTGTTGATGCTTAATTATATCGCTTATAAGAGCCCAACTGAACATAAAATGATTTCTCAAAAAACCGTATATTCTCTTGGGACAACCAAGGATTTCACCGTTAGTTTGTATAGTAATCATGTTGGGGCTTATCAATCTTTTGAGGCGGTTGATAAAGTATCAATTGAAGATATGGATGGGAAGAAAAAACTAGATGTAAACCTAGAAAAAATTTCAAAATCTAGACGGTATAAATACTTAGATGAATTCTACCAAAAATACAATTATCATATTAATTTACCTAACTTAAATGCGTATTTCTATATAGAGGAAGCCTATTTAAATATAAGGCTTAAAAACGGGGAGGAAACTAAGTTTTTGATGGGGTCTTTTGACTATTATCAAAGTGATCAAAATGAATTAGATTTGGTTGAACTGTACGGCAGAAAAAATCAAAGTTTTCCTTATTTAGATAAAGTTTCTTTAAAATTGAATTTAGATAGTCCGATATTTATTGAATATATGGTGATTTCCAATAGTGATATTGTTACAGTTAATCAATTGGTTGAGACAAATAATTTAGTTGAAATTAATATTCCTCAAATTAATAAAACAGTTAATCAAATTTCTTTAAAACTTATTTATTTAGTTAATGGAGAAAGAAAAGAGGAAATCTTACCCTATTACTTATTTTATGAAACATTAGACAATCCCTTAGATTATGGGTTATTAAATCATGTATACTTATTTGATTAAAGTAGAAAATGTTTCTAAACAGTTTAATGATATAAAAGTCATTAACGATATTAGCGTGAATATTGAACCCGGTAAGGTTTATTTATTACTGGGTGAAAACGGATCAGGAAAGTCTACATTTATTAAAATGTTATTAAAGCTATATGCACCTTCAGAAGGGCAAATAACCACGTATTATAAAGATTTTAGGTATGTTCCTGAATTGTTGCCAATTAAGAGTGATATCAAGGTTTTAACCTACATAAAAGCAATTTGTAATTTAAGAAATATTAAACGAAATCTAGAAATGGAACTTGATTTAGAACTGGATTTAAACAAACAATTAAGACATCTATCAAAAGGGAATTTAAAGAAAGTGTTAATTTATCTAGCGGTAATTGGGACGCCTGAAATATTGTTTTTAGATGAGCCGTTAGACGGTTTAGATCAAGTGATGCAGAAAAAGGTGTTAAATTACTTTAAACAAATCCCTGATGCTACCTTGATTATTTCTACCCATGATAAATCAAAGTTTAAGTCATTTCAAAATAAAGAGGTGATTACTTTTGGGTAAATGGATTTACTATCATTTTTTATATTTAATGGATAAGAAGTGGTGGTTAATGATTTTAATTATTGCGTTTTTTTTAACTCTTACATTAGCCTATTTTGGCTCTTTATATGAACCAGTAACTGAAAGGTTACTAAACTATAAAGAATACAGTAATTCTTATGAGTTAGATTCATTTATAG